>DATABP010000435.1:0-2722 GCA_036259515.1 Thermoanaerobaculia bacterium
AGCCCGAAGTGGAGCGCCGGCGCCTCCTTGCCGGAGTGCCCGTTGCCGCCGTCGACCTGGGCGACCCAGCGCCGCCCGTCCGCCGCCGCCACCCGCGCCTCGGCGCCCACCGCCGGGAAGCCCGGGGTGTCGGCGCCGGGGTGGCCGGCGCGGGCGGCGAACGGCGTCCCCGGCGCCACCGGCAGCAGCAGATGGAGGCCGAGGAAGTCGCCGGCCTCGGGCGCCCGGTTGCGCAGCAGCCAGCTCTCCTGCCACTGGTTGGCGACCGCGAGGTCGAGCCGGCCGTCGCCGTCGACGTCGCCGGTCGCCAGCCCGCGGCTCACCCACGGCTCGCGCAGGCCGACGTCGGCGGCGAGGTCGAACCAGCGCCCGGACCCGGCGCGCACGAAGAAGGCGTTCGGCTGCCGGCCGGAGAGGTCGGCGCCGGGGCCGAGCCGCGTCCAGCTCCCCGGCCGGCGCAGCAGCTCGTCGTTGCCCATCGCCAGCTCGTGGAGCTCCGGCCAGCGGTTCACCGTGCCGCGCAGGAACCCCGTCGCCTGCACCGCCTCGAGCGCGCCGTCGTTGTCGAAGTCGGCGAAGCGGGCGTCCCAGCCCCAGCCGGAGCGCGCCAGCCCGAGCGGCTCGCTCTCCTCGACGTAGGGCGCGCGGCCGGCCGCGAAGTCGCCCACCTCGCCGGTCGAGACGAACAGGAGGTGGCTCTCTTCGAGCGACCAGGGGGCGGCGATGTTCGACACCCAGAAGTCGAGCCGGCCGTCGCCGTCGAGGTCGGCGAAGTCGATCCCCATCCCCTTGAAGGAGTCCTGGCCGAGCACCTTCGAGCGCACCGTGGTCGGCCCGCGCCGCCCCTCGACGAGCGCGAAGCGCACCGAGCCCGGCCGCGAGCGGTTGTGGAGCAGCCGGTCGGGGCCGAAGTCGTTGCCGAAGTAGAGCTCCGGCAGGAGGTCGCCGTCGAGGTCGGCGGCGCCGATCGCCAGCGTCCAGCCGCGGGCGACCGCCTCGGGCAGGGCGTCGACCTCGCGGTAGGTCACCCCGGGCTCGGCGCCGGGGCGGGCGCCGGCGAAGAGCAGCAGGCGGTTCCTGCCGCCGTCGGCGGCGCGCGACATCGAGCGCTGCATCCGCTCGGAGCCGGTGCCGTGCGGGTCGAGGATCGCCGCGCCGTCCTGGAAGTAGTTGCCGACGACGAGGTCGAGGTGCCCGTCGCCGTCGAGGTCGGCGCGGGTCAGCGCGTTGGTGTACCAGCGCTCGGGGCGGGCGATCTCGCGAGCAACGTAGCCGGCCGCCCGCGGCGGGCCGGCCGCCGCGCCGCCCCTCGACAGGAAGGCGACCGGCGTGCGGCCCCAGTAGTAGACGAGGAGGTCTTGGCGGCCGTCCTCGTCGAGGTCGCCGGGCAGACAGCCCATCGGCGCCGTGGTCGCCGCGTCCCAGGGCGGCGGCGGCGCGACGAGCGGGAAGGGCGCGTAGCGGCGGCCGCTCCCCGGCACCGGCGCCACCGCCACGACGTCGGTGCGCGGGTCGACCAGGCAGGCGTCGTTCGGCAGCCCGTCGCCGTCGAGGTCGGCGAGGGCGACGGCGGCGCCCACCGAGGAGATCCACCCCGCGATGCGCTGGAGGCTCGGGTGCACGGCGCGGATCGTCCGCGGCTCCCCCGCCGCCGCCGGCACCGCCAGCGGCGCGCGATCGAAGGCGAAGCGGGAGGCAAGCTCGGCGCGCTCCGCGGGGCCGAGCCGCGGCAGGCGCGCGAAGCCCCAGGCGGCGGCGACGAGCGCGACGGCGACGAGCGTCGCGCCGAGCACGGCGAGGCTCGCGAAGCCGACGGCGCGCTGGTGCGCCTCGCTCGCGGGGCGCCAGCCGGCGAAGAGGAGGACGACGAGCGTCCCGACCGCGAGCACGAGGTCGGGGATCAGCGCCGTCATCAGCTGCCCGGGGTTCAGCAGGTCGAGCGGCATGCTAGCGCACCCCCTCGGCGGCCACCGTCGAGGTCCGCACCGTGGCGCCGGTGTGCACCTGCTCGACGAGGCGCACGACCGACGGCTCGACGACGCGCAGGATCGGCCCGGGGTAGATGCCGATCCAGATGATGAGCGCGCTGAGCGGGATCAGCATCCCGGCCTCGCGCCAGTTGAGGTCCGACAGGCGTCGGTTCTCCGGCTTGTCGAGGCGGTTGAAGAGGATCCGCTGCACCGACCAGAGCATGTACGCCGCCGAGAGGATCACGCCGGTCGTCGCGACGACGGTGAGGATCGGGTAGCGGCCGAAGGAGCCGATGAGGACGAGGAACTCGCCGACGAAGCCGAACGTCCCCGGCACGGCGACGCTGCTGAGCGTCGCGACCATCAGGAACGCGGCGTAGAGCGGCATGACGCGCGCGATGCCGCCGTACGCGTCGAGCTGCCGGCTGTGGCGCCGATCATAGATCATGCCGATGAGGAGGAAGAGCGCGCCGGACGACAGGCCGTGGGCGAGCTGCACCATCATCGCGCCCTGGAGGCTCTCGACGGAGAGGGCGAAGATGCCGAGCATCGCGAAGCCCATGTGGCTCACCGAGGAGTAGGCCACGAGCCGCTTGAAGTCCTCCTGCACGAGCGCGACGAGCGCCGCGTACACGATGCCGGCGACCGCGAGCCCGAGCACGACCGCCTGCACGACGGCGTCGAGCACGATGTTCGGGAAGAGCGGGAGGACGATCCGCATGAAACCGTACGTCCCCATCTTGAGCAGGATG
>DATABP010000436.1:0-1981 GCA_036259515.1 Thermoanaerobaculia bacterium
GCCGGATCGGTGTTCGCCTCGATCTTGAACTGCACGTCGGTCGGCGCCTCGCCGGTGGCGAGGATGTGGAGCTCGACGTCCGGCGAGGCCGTGCCGATGCCCACGTCGCCGTCGGCCGAGATGTCGATCGAGCTGGTCGGCGCCCCCGGGCGGATGCGGAAGGGCAGCCGCGAGCCGCCGGTCACGTCGCGGACGAAGAAGTTCGCCTCGTTGCCGGCGACGTCCCAGGTCTGGGCCGTGAAGCCGCCGGTGTTGTTCTGCTCGAGGCGGATGGCCGGCGTGTTCGAGGTGTTGACGTGGAGGTCGAGCACCGGCGTCGAGGTGCGGAAGCCGACGCGGCCGGTGGAGTCGACGAACACCGAGTTGGTCGAGGCTCCGGCCCGGATGGTGAAGGGCACCCGCGCGCCGGTGACGTCCTCGATCGAGAACTTGCTGGCGCCGCCGCTCGCCGAGTCGTTGGCGGTGAGCTGCCAGTCGTTCGTCGGGAAGGTGCCCACCGAGGTGTCCTCGAACTTGATCCGCAGGTTGTTCTCCTTGAGCCGGATCGTGTCGAAGCTGAACGCCTCGTTGTTGACGCAGTCGAAGCCGACGCAGGCGCTGCCCTGGACGATCAGGTCGTCCGGGATCACCTGGTCGGCCGCGGCGATGCGGCGCGGCGCGTCGGAGGCGGCGGCCAGCGCGCGGGTGGAGCCGCCGCGGTCGACGGCGGGGAGGATCTCCGGCAGGCGGGCCGGCTGGGCGGCCGCCCGGATGGCGGCGCCGTCGAACGGGCAGTCCGCCGTCGCGGCCGGCAGCACGGCGCCGTCGGTGACGGTCGACGCCTTGAGCTGCGCGCCCCCCTCCTCCTTGCCGTCCGGCGGCACGACGGCGCCGCGCAGGACCCTGAAGGCGCCGCTCTGGGTGAACGGGCCTTCCGGCAGCATCCCCTTCTGGCGCAGCTCGTACTCGAGCTCGCGGCCGTCCTGGCCCTCGGCGTGCGCCTTGGCCATCGCCTTCGCCACCTCGGGATCGACCGGCGGATGGATGCGGAGCTGCCAGTGGTAGCGGCCGTCGGGGTCGGCGGGGACGTCGCGCAGGTCGAAGAACGGTGCCTCGCCCTTGCCGAAGGTGCGCTCGACGACCAGCCCGCAGGGGGCGGCGACGGTCAGCGTGACCCTTTCGTAGACGGCGTCGACCTGCCACTGGAGGTTGGTGATGCCGTGCTCGACCAGGGCGAAGGCGCCCTCGCGGCCGTTGTCGCACTGGGCCGCGGCGGGGAAGGCCGCCAGCAGCAGGGCCGCCACGGCGGCGGCCGACGTCGCTTGGATCCTCAGAGTCCTCATCGTTCTCCTCTCTTCATCGGCCTTCCGCTCACCGGGCCGGCGCCGAGGCCGGCCGGGTGCGGGAGGCGGTCATGGGACGCGATCTGCACCTGGGGAGTGGGGCGAGCCCGCGGCGCGCGGCGTTACACACGCCGTCCCGAATACCCGGAGAAGCCGCCCGCGGCGGGCGATGGAGATCGTCGGGCTCGCGGTCCAACGAGCTGGTGTCCTTAGGTGAATATCTCCGCAGTATACACCCGCTCAGAGAGGCGGGGGAGCGCTCGGCTCGTCGCCGCCCGCCGCCTCGGCCACCGGCGCCCGGCAGGGGCGGGCGTTCCGATAGTGGTCGAGGATGCGGCCCAGGCGGGCGGTCTCGGCGGGGGCGGCTCCGCCCGTGGTGGCGCCCTCGACGGCCTGCTCCTGGACGGCGGCGGCCTCGTCGCAGCGGTCGGACTCGGCGAGCGCCATCGCCAGGGTCTCGGCGTGGGCGACGGTGGGCAGGGCGGTGAAGACGCGCTGGGCGAGGTCGACGGCGCGCTCGCCGGAGCGGAGCGCCGGGTCGGGGGCGCCGGCGAGGAGGCGGGCCAGGGCGTGGGCGACCTGGCCGTCGGCGGGATCGGCGGCGTGGGCGGCCTCGAGCGCCGCCACCGCCTCGGCGTGGCGTCCGAGGGCGAGGAGCG
>DATABP010000437.1:0-2423 GCA_036259515.1 Thermoanaerobaculia bacterium
CCGGCCTCACGACGGCGGCCGCGAGAGCCGCGCCGGCCGGCTGCTGGCGGCGCGGCTCGCGCGGCCGCCGTCGTGAGGCCGGCGAGGCGGTCCGCCGCGGACCGCCTCGCCTTGACACCACCCGGCCCCGCTGCTGTAATCGGCGGCGTCCGCGTCCCGCACCAACCGGTCGCGAGCACTCAGGTTTTCGACGTGCGATCCGCCATGCCGACGACGATGCGCTCCGTCACCCTCGCCCGCTCCGCCGCCGCGGCCACCGCCCCGGCATGGTGCTGGCGTGCGCATCGCCATCACGGCGCGAGCTAGCCGGGGCGGTCCGTCCCGGCGGGTGGGTCCCCGGGACGAGTCGACCAAGCGGCATGCGAAGCTCCTTCCGGGACCCGGGAGGAGCTTTCTTGCTTCTGGAGGACGAGCGACAGCCGGCGGTGGTCGTCGCCACCCTCGGCGCGCTGCCGGCGGCGGAGGGCGAGCGCCGCGCGCTGCTCGCCGCGGCCGCCGGCCACGCCGAGGTGCTCGAGCTGCGCGCCGACCTCGTCGGCGAGGCCGAGCCGGCGCTCCTGCGCCGCGACTTCCCCGGCCGTCTCCTCTACACCCTGCGCAGCCGCGCCGAGGGCGGCGCCTTCGACGGCGGCGACGAGCGGCGGCACGAGCGGCTGCTCGCCGCCGCGGCCGCCGACTGGGACGTCCTCGACCTGGAGGCCGATCGCGATCTCGTGCCGGCCGTGCTCGCCGCGGTGGAGCCCGAGCGGCGGCTGGTCTCGTGGCACGGCCCGCCGGCCGACCCGGTCGAGATCGAGGCGCGGCTCGCCGCCCTCTTCGCCGTCCCGGCGCGGCTCTACAAGCTGGTCGTCTTCGCCCAGCAGCCGGGCGACGAGCTGCCGCCGCTCCTCGCCGCCGCCGACCACGGGCGCGACGACCTCCTCGCCTTCGCCGCCGGCACCGGCGCCGCCTGGACCCGGTTCGTCGCGCCGCGGATCGGCGCCCGGGTGGTGTTCGCCGCCGCCGCGGCCGGCGCCGCCGGCGCCCCCGGCCAGCTCACCGTCGAGGAGCTGGCGCGCGACTACGGCCTGCCCGACCTGCCGCCGGCGACGCGGGCGTTCGGCATCGTCGGGCAGGGGGTGCTGTCGCGGTCGCTCTCGCCGCGGCTCCACAACGCGGCGCTCCGCGCCCTCGGCATCCCCGCCGTCTACCTGCCCTTCGAGACGGCGAGCTTCGGCGACTTCTGGCTCGAGGTGGTCGAGAGCGGCGCCTTCGAGCGCTGCGGGCTGGAGCTCGCGGGGCTCTCGGTCACCGCTCCGTACAAGCGCGCCGCGCTCGCCGTAGCCGGCGCGGTGAGCCCGCTCGCCGAGTCGATCGGCGCCGCCAACACGCTGGTGCGCCGCGAGGGGGTGTGGGAGGCGGAGTCGACCGATCCGGACGGCGTCGTCGGGCCGCTGGTCGAGCGCGGGGTGGCGATCTCCGGCCGCGAGGCGGTGGTGATCGGCGCCGGCGGCGCGGGGCGCTCCGCGGCGGTGGGCCTGGCGCGCGCCGGCGCCCGGGTGACGCTGGTCAACCGCGACGGCGGGCGCGGGCGCGAGGCGGCCGACGCGCTGGAGGTGCCGTTCCTGCCGCTCGCCGAGCTCGATCCGGAGGGCTTCGACCTCGTCGTCCACGCCACCTCGCTCGGGCGGTCGGCGGAGGACCGGCCGCCCCTCGACGCCGAGCGGCTCGCCCCCGGCGCGGCGCTCGTCGACCTGGTCTACGACGAGGGGCCGACCCGGCTGGTCGCCGCGGCGCGGGCGCGCGGCCTGGTCGCCGTCGACGGCCGCGAGGTGCTGCTCCACCAAGCGATCGCGCAGTTCCGGCTGATGACCGGCCACGAGCTGCCGCTCGACCTCGGCCGGCGGGTGCTCGGCCTGCCGGCGGTGGTGGCGGAGCCCACGGCGGCGGACGCCGCGGAGGAGGCGGGATGAGGATCTCCGCCTCGCTGCCGCAGGGCGTGGCGGCGCTGCTCTTCGGCGCCGCCCGCCGCCGCCGGGAGCTCGAGGCGCGGCTCGTCGAGCGCCTCTCCGCCGCCGGCTTCGACGAGGTGGTGCTGCCGATCGTCGACTACCTCGAGCCCTACGAGCCGCTGCTCGCCGCCGCCGGCCGCGGCGAGCTCTACCGCTTCGTCGATCGCGACGGCGAGCTCCTCGCCTTGCGTGCCGACTTCACGCCGATGCTCGCCCGGCTCCTCGCTCCGATGCTCGGCGGCGGGAACGGCGGTGGCCCGCCCGCGCTGGCGCTGCCGCTGCGCCTCTTCTACCGCGGCGACGTGGTGCGCTACGGCGAGGAGCGGCCGGGGCGCGACCGCGAGCTCTACCAGGTCGGGGCGGAGCTCCTGGGGGTGCCCGGGGCGGACGGCGAGCGCGAGATGCTGCGGCTGTTCCTCGCGCTCCTCGCCG
>DATABP010000438.1:0-4442 GCA_036259515.1 Thermoanaerobaculia bacterium
AGCCGACCCCGGCTTCCACCTTCAGCATCCGGCCCCACGCCTGGCGCAGGTTGTCGGGCAGGTCGAGCTCGGGGAAGATCTCGCGCACCTCGTCGCGCGAGACGTAGGTCCAGATGTCGTCCCACTGGGCGTAGCGCAGGAGGTGCGAGATCGCCCAGGCGCGGTCGGCGGCGGTGCCTTCCTCGAGCAGGCGGCGGAGCTCGGCGGCGGTGACCTCGCGGTCGGGGAAGAAGTAGAGCGGGCCGCCGCGGGCGGACGATGCCTTGCCGGCGCCGCCGCCGGGGGCGTCCTTGGTGCCGGAGCCGTTCATGACGCGGCCAGTATAGTGCGCGCCACAGTCCTCACCAAAAGGCCCCGCCAGCCGCGCCGTCGGCGTCTTGACCCGCCCGGCGGGCTCGGCTAGATTGTCCGCGGCAGACGTGCCCGAGCGGGCATAACTCAGCTGGTAGAGTGCAAGCTTCCCAAGCTTGATGTCGCGGGTTCGAGTCCCGTTGCCCGCTCCAATCGTCTCCCCCTCCCCAGCTTCCCGATGGCACTCTTCCGCCGCGACGACCGCCGCTCGACTCCGCCTGCCCGTCCGCCGGTGACCGGCGTGGTGCGCGAGACCCCGGCGCCGCCGGCGCGCGCCGCCGCCGTCCACCCCACCCGGATCGGTCCGGGGCTGGTGGTCGTCGGCAGGGTGCGCGGCGCCGGGGCGGTGGAGATCGCCGGCCGGGTGGAGGGGGCCGTCGAGGTCGCCGGAACCGTGGTGGTGGCGCCGGGCGGCACCGTGGTCGGCGACGCCGGCGGCCGCGTGGTGGTCGTCGCGGGGCGTGTCGAGGGTCGGGTGGTGGCGGCCGAGCGCGCCGAGCTCGCCGGCACCGCCCACGTCGAGGGCGACGTCGAGGCGCCGCGGGTGGCGATCGCCGAGGGCGCCTATCTCAAGGGCAGCGTCAGGATGGGCGGCGACGGCCGGCAGGCCGCCGCGGCCGGGGAGAGCTCGTGAGGATCGGTCTACCCACCGAGGTGAAGGACAGCGAATTCCGCGTCGGGATGATCCCGGCCACCGTCCACGCGCTGACCACCGGCGGACACCAGGTGCTGGTGCAGCGCGGCGCCGGCGACGGCAGCGGCATCCCGGACGAGGAGTACGCCGAGGCCGGCGCCGAGATCGTCGCCGACGCGGACGAGGTGTGGTCGCGGGCGGAGATGATCGTCAAGGTCAAGGAGCCGGTCGCCTCCGAGTACCCGCGCATGCGCCGCGGCCAGGTGCTCTTCACCTACCTCCACCTCGCGCCGCTGCCGGAGCTGACCGAGGCGCTGCTCGAGCGCGAGGTCACCGGCGTCGCCTACGAGACGGTGACCGACGGCAAGGGCCGGCTGCCGCTCCTCACCCCGATGTCCGAGGTCGCCGGGCGGATGTCGGTGCTCGCCGGCGCCGCCTATCTTCAGAAGTTCCGCGGTGGGCGGGGGACGCTGCTCTCCGGCGTCCCCGGAGTGCCGCCCGGCGACGTGGTGATCCTCGGCGGCGGCATCGTCGGGCTCAACGCGGCGAAGATCGCCGTCGGCCTGGGCGCGTCCGTCACCGTGCTCGAGGCCTCCCTCGACCGCATGCGCTACCTCGACGACGTCTTCGGCGGCCGGGTGACGACGCTGGCCTCGAACCACCACAACCTCTGCCAGGCGATGAACCGCGCCGACGTGCTGATCGGCGCCGTGCTGATCCCCGGCCACGCGGCGCCCAAGCTGGTCACCCGCGCCATGCTCGGCGAGATGAAGAAGGGCTCGGTGGTGGTCGACGTGGCGGTCGACCAGGGCGGCTGCTTCGAGACCACCCGCCCGACGACCCACTCCGACCCGGTGTACGTGGTCGACGACGTGGTCCACTACTGCGTCGCCAACATGCCCGGCGCGGTGCCGCGCACCTCCACCTTCGCGCTCTCCAACGCGACGATGCCCTACACCCTGGCGCTCGCCAACAAGGGCGTCGAGCGGGCGATCGCCGCCGACCCGGGCCTCCTCGCCGGCGTCAACACCTTCCGCGGCCGGATCACCTGCGAGCCGGTGGCGCTGTCGCAGGGGCGGGAGTACGTGCCGGTCGAGAGCCTGGCGTAGGCGCGGGCGCGCCGCCGCCCTCAGAACCATCCCCGACGGCGGAAGAAGACGATCAGCCCGAGGGCGATCGCCGTCATCAGCAGGAGCGACGCGGGGTACCCCCAGCGCCAGTGGAGCTCCGGCATGCGGTCGAAGTTCATCCCGTAGACGCCGGCGACGAAGGTCAGCGGGATGAAGATCGTCGCGATCACCGTCAGCACCTTCATCACCTCGTTCATCCGGTGCGACAGGCTGGAGAGGTAGACGTCGAGCATCGAGCCGGCGAGCTCGCGGTAGGTCTCCAGGATGTCGAGCACCTGGACGGCGTGGTCGTAGGCGTCGCCGAGGAACAGCTTGACCTCGCGGCCGACGAGCGCCGTCTCCTCGCGGCGCAGCGCGCCGATCACCTCGCGCTCCGGCCAGGCGGCGCGGCGCAGCAGCAGGAGCTCGCGGCGGAGGCGGTAGATGCGCTCCAGGGTCTCCGGGGTCGGCGCGGCGATCAGCTCCTCCTCGAGCGCCTCGATCCGCTCGCCCTGCTGCTCGAGCAGCGGGAAGAACTGGTCGACCAGGGCGTCGATCAGCGCGTAGGCGAGGTAGTCGGCGCCGGCGGCGCGGATGCGCCCTCGCCCGCGCCGCAGCCGCTCGCGCACCGGCTCGAACGAGTCGCCGGGGAGCTCCTGGAGGGTGAGCACCAGCCCCGGCTTCAGGAACAGCGCGATCTGCTCGGAGATCAGCGTCTCGCCGCCGTGGAAGTCGCGCAGCACGCAGAAGAGGTGGTCGTCGTACTCGTCGAGCTTCGGGCGCTGGCCGGTGTTGAGCACGTCCTCGAGCGCCAGCGGGTGGAGCCCGAAGGTGTCGCCGAGGCGGGCGACGAGCTCGATGTCGTGGAGGCCGACGACGTCGATCCAGGTGACGCCGCCGGCCGCCGGCGGCGCCAGGGCGGCGCACTCCTCGAGGCTGGCGACCTCGCGCTCGTCGAAGTCCTCCGGCGAGTAGCGGATGACATGGATCGTCACCCGCTCGACGCGCTGCGCCGAGGGGCGCAGCGTGCCCGGGGCGGTGCCGGGGGCGGCGTGGCGCTTGTCGAAGATGCGGGTCGGCATCGGGATCGGCGGCGAGCCTATCGTGGTGCCGGCCGGCGGCGGTTCCGGACCGGAACGGGTCCGCGAGATGGCGGGAGCGGGAGGATCGCGGAGAGCATGGCGCGGACGGGCGGCAGGGAGAGGGAGTTGCCGGCGAGGTGCCAGGCGGCGGAGCGCGGGAGATCGGCGGGGAGGCGGAAGCTCGCGGGGAAGCCGAGGAGGCGGAGGATCTCGGCCGGCGAGAAGCGGCGGAGCGATGGAAGGCGCTCCGTCGCCCCTCCTTCGTCGAGGGCTCGCTCGGTCTCCGCCGTTCCCCCTCCGTCCCCCACCGCCAGGTACGAGCCGCTCCGCACCGGCGAGCGGCCGTAGGCGGACGTGAAGCAGGCGGTGACGGCCCCGGGATCGTCGGCGGAGACGACGTCGACTGCGTGCCGGTAGCGGCGGACGAGGTCGGCCGGGACGGCGAGGTCGGGCGCCGGGTCGGGATCGAGGAAGCCGGCGAGGGGCCGGCGGCGGGTCGCGGCCTCGACCGCGGGCTCGTCGAGACCGACGTCCTGCCGTCCCGCCACCAGGTACCAGCGCCGCCGCCGGTTCGGCATCCCCAGCTCGGAGGGGCAGAGCAGGCGCTCGTGCCGCCGGTAACCCCCCTCCGCCAGCGTCTCGACCAGCCGCGCGTGCGCCCGCGAGCCGGCGAAGCCGGGGACGTTCTCGACGAAGAGCCAGGGCGGGCGGACGGCGGCGACGGCGGCGAGGACGGCGAGGAAGCCACGGGTGCGCGGGTCGTCGAGGTCGCGCCCGTGGCCGCGGCGGGTGAACGGCTGGCAGGGGGGCGACATCGTCCACAGGTCGGCCTCGAGGGCGGCGAGGTCGGCGGGGCGGATCGAGTCGAGGGTGCGGGCGACGGTGCGGCCGGGGTGGTTCGCCGCGTAGACCGCGAGCGCCCGGCGGTCGACGTCGATCGCGGCGACCACCTCCGCCGCCTCGCCCAGCGCCGCCGCCACCCCGCCGATCCCCGAGAACAGCTCCAGCACCCGCGGGCGCCTCAAGGCTCGAACCTGTACCCCGCCCCCCGCACGCTGTGGATGTGCCGCGGCCGCCAGGGGTTCTCCTCGAAGTGCTTGCGCAGGGCGACGATCACGTTGTCGACGACGCGGGTGTTCGGGTGGTGGGGGAGCCGCCAGACCTCGGCGAGGAGCTCGCGGCGGCTGACCACCTGGCCGGGCCGCGAGGTCAGCACCTGGAGGACGGCGACCTCTTTCTTCGACAGGCGGCGGAGGCCGTGGCGGG
>DATABP010000439.1:0-12350 GCA_036259515.1 Thermoanaerobaculia bacterium
ACGACGACGCCTACGACCGCTTCCTCGCCATGCTGGCGTCGCAGATCGGCACCGCGATCGTCAGCGCCCGCGCCTACGAGGAGGCCCAGGCGCGCGCCGAGGCGCTGGCCGAGCTCGACCGGCTGAAGACCGCCTTCTTCAGCAACGTCAGCCACGAGTTCCGCACCCCGCTGACGCTGATGCTCGGCCCCACCGAGGAGGCGATGGCGTCGCAGGACCGCGCGCTCTCCGGCGAGGACCTCGAGACCGTCTACCGCAACCAGCTCCGCCTCCTCAAGCTGGTCAACACGCTGCTCGACTTCTCGCGCATCGAGGCGGGGCGGGCGACCGCCTGCTTCGAGCCGACGGACCTCGCCACCGTCACCGCCCACCTGGCGAGCGCCTTCCGCTCCGCGGTCGAGCGCGCCGGCCTGGCGCTCGTCGTCCGCTGCCCGCCGCTCCCCGAGCCGGTGTGGGTGGACCGCTCGCTGTGGGAGAAGGTGGTCTTGAACCTCCTGTCGAACGCGCTGAAGTTCACCTTCGAGGGACGGATCGAGGTGGCGCTCGGGTGGCGCGGCGACGCGGTGGAGCTGGTGGTCCGCGACACCGGGGTGGGGATCGCCCCCGACCAGCTCGCCCACGTCTTCGACCGCTTCCACCGCGTCTCCAACGCCCGCGCCCGTACCCAGGAGGGCTCGGGCATCGGGCTGGCGCTGGTGCGCGAGCTGGTCGGCATGCACGGCGGCACGATCGAGGTCGAGAGCCGGGTGGGCGAGGGGACGGCGTTCCGGGTGACGATCCCCGCCGGGCGCGCCCATCTGCCGGCCGACCAGGTCGCCGAGTCGCCGCCGGGCGAGCGGCCGGCGAGCGGCGCGCCGGCGTTCGTCGAGGAGGCGCTGCGCTGGCTGCCGGGGGAGCCCGAGCGCGAGCCGCCGCCGGCCCCGGCGAACGACTCCGACGTGCGCATCCTGGTCGCCGACGACAACGCCGACATGCGCGCCTACCTGGCGCGGCTCCTCGGCGAGCGCTGGTCGGTGGAGACGGTGGGCGACGGCCTCGCCGCCTGGGAGGCGATCCGCCGCGCGCCGCCCGACCTCGTGGTCACCGACGTGATGATGCCCGGCCTCGACGGCTTCGAGCTCCTCCACCGGCTGCGCGAGGACGAGCGCACCCGCGCCGTGCCGGTGATCGTGCTCTCGGCGCGGGCGGGCGAGGAGTCGCGGGTCGAGGGCCTCGACGCCGGCGCCGACGACTACCTCGTCAAGCCGTTCTCGGCGCGCGAGATCGTCGCCCGCATCCAGGCGCAGCTCGTGCGCGGCAAGGTGCGCACGGTGGAGGAGGCGCACTCCCGGCGCCTGGCGAGCGTCTTCGCCCAGGCGCCGGTGGCGGTCGCCATCCTGCGCGGCCCGGAGCACGTCTTCGAGCTCGCCAACCCGCGCTACGTCGAGCTGGTCGGCGGCCGCGAGGTGGCCGGCAAGCCGGTCCGCGAGGCGCTGCCGGAGCTCGCCGGCCAGGGGATCTACGAGCTGCTCGACCGCGTCTACCGGAGCGGCGAGCCGCACATCGGCCGGGCCCTCCACGTCCGCGTGCGGCAGGGCCCGGAGCTGGTCGACTGCTTCTTCGACTTCGTCTACCAGCCGCTGGTCGGCGACGACGGGGCGGTTTCCGGCATCGCCGTCGTCGTCTACGAGGTCAGCGAGCTGGTGCGCGCCCGCCGCGATGCGGAGGCGGCGAGCCGCGCCAAGGACGACTTCCTCGCCATGCTCGGCCACGAGCTGAGGAACCCGCTGGCCCCGATCCTCACCGCGCTCGAGCTGATGCGCCTCCGCGGCAGCGAGGAGGGGAAGCGCGAGCGGGCGGTCATCGAGCGCCAGGTCAAGCACCTGGTCGGCCTGGTCGACGACCTCCTCGACGTCTCGCGCATCGCCCGCGGCGGCGTCGCGCTGGCGCGACGGCGGGTGGAGGTCGCCGAGTTCGTCGCCCGCGCCGTGGAGATGACGGCGCCGGCGATCGAGGAGCGGCGGCACGAGCTGACGCTCGACGTGCCGCGCGGGCTGGCGGTCGACGGCGATCCGCGGCGGCTGGCGCAGGTGATCGCCAACCTGCTGGCCAACGCGGCGAAGTACACCGACCCCGGCGGGCGGATCGCGGTCGAGGCGCGCCCCGACGGCGAGGAGGCGGAGATCGTCGTCGCCGACACCGGCGTCGGCATCGATCCCGAGATCCTGCCTCACGTCTTCGACCTCTTCGTCCAGGAGCGCCAGCCGATCGACCGCTCGCAGGGCGGCCTCGGGCTGGGGCTGGCGATCGTGCACAGCCTGGTCGCGGCGCACGGGGGCCGGGTGGCGGCGGAGAGCGAAGGGCGCGGCCGGGGCTCGCGGCTGATCGTCCGGCTGCCGCTGGCGGCGGAGGCGAGCGCCGAGCCGCCGGCGGCGACCGAGAGCGCGCCGGCTGCGGCGAGCGAGGGACTGTCGCTCCTCGTCGTCGACGACAACCGCGACGCCGCCGAGATGCTCGCCCACGCCCTCCGCCACCTCGGCCACGAGGTGCGCGTGGCGCTCGACGGCCCGTCGGCCCTGGCGCTCCTCTCGACCTTTCCCGCCGACGCCGCGATCCTCGACCTGGGCCTGCCGGTGATGGACGGCTACGAGCTCGCCGAGCGCCTGCGCGCCGACGAGCGCACCGCCGGCCTGCGGCTCATCGCGCTGACCGGCTACGGTCGCCCCGACGACCAGGAGCGCTCCCGCGCCGCCGGCTTCGAGGGCCATCTGGTCAAGCCGGCGAACGCGAAGACGCTCGACCGGGTGCTGCGTCAAGGCCGGCGCGGCGGCTGACCGAGCGTTCGCGCGCGTCGTTCGTTGTATCCTCTCCGGAAAGCTGTGAGAGAAGGTGCCGGGGGCGCCCGCGCGCCCGCCCGCGACGCGACGCGCGCCGACGGTGGGGAGCTTCGCGCCGGGCCTCCGCCTGGGGACGAGGAGAGCGATGAGAGCGACGAGAGTGACGACCGGACGAGCCCTCGTGTCGTGCGCCGCCGCCGCGCTGCTTCTGGCGGCGCTCCCGCTGGCCTGCCGCACCCGACCCGCCGTGCCGCCGCCCCCGGACGTCGCGGCAGGCGGCGGCGGGCCGGTGGCCGAGGGCACCACCGTCGACATCGACTGCGGCGGCACGAAGCAGCCGGTCACCGTCGGCACCGAGCTGCCCAGGCTGCCGACCTTCCAAAGGGTGATCACCCTCGACAGCCTGCAGTGCGACTTCGACGTCTTCTCCTGGAACAGCTTCCTGGCCCTCTCCCACGGCCTCGACGGCGCCTTCGGCGACCGCGGCGGCGACAACGTCACGACCTGGGAGGTGTGGCCGAACGAGGGCGACCTCTTCCGGCCCGGCGGCGCCGAGCCGCCGGAGTGGCGGGCCGGCCATCCGCCGCCGCGGACGCCGGTGCCAGCGGTCTGCGAGGGGAAGGGTCGGCCGGGCGACCGCGTGTTGACCCAGATCGGCAAGCAGCCGCTCCTCGTCGAGGCGGCGCTCGAGCCGTTCGAGTCCGGGCCGCTGATCGACGTCCACGGCCGCTACGCCCGCTTCGGGATCACCATGAACCAGCCGTTCTACCAGTACGTCCGCGACCACGGGCTCTACAGCCGCGCCGGCCAGCAGGCGTTCGCCGCCGGCGGCGGGCGGGTGGAGTTTCCCTGCGGCTGCGACCCCGACCCCTCCGGCGCGAGCTGCCCGCCGGACGGCCAGCAGGGGGCGATCATGGTCAAGGCGTCGTGGAAGGTGCTCGACACGGCGGCCGGCGACGACCCGTCGCGCTTCCACACCACGCAGGCGCTGGTGGTGACGCCGGCGACGGAGAGCGAGCCGGAGACCTGCGAGCGACAGCTCCTCGGCCTGGTCGGCCTCCACGTCGTGACCAAGACGCAGACGGAGCCGCAGTGGGTGTGGTCGACCTTCGAGCAGGTCGACAACGTGCCCGAGCGGGGCGCAGAGGAAGCCGCCGGCCGCTACAACTTCTTCCTTCCGGGCTGCACCGACTGCAACGCGGTCAACGAGCCGCCGCCGCAGCCGTGGGACCCGCACCTCCAGCCGGTGCGCGCCAACTCGGGCAAGAGCCAGGTGGTGCGGCAGATCCCCATCCCGCAGGGGAGCGTCGAGATCAACGAGGCGGTGCGGCCGCTCCTCGCCGGCACCGTGTGGCAGCACTACGAGCTGATCTCGACGCAGTGGCCGACCGAGGGACCCGGCCAGGGCGAGCCGAGCGCCGCCAGCGGCTGGTGCGTGCCGTTGAACCCGGTCGACGAGAGCGGCGCACCGGCTCCGGCGTTCCTCGGCAACTCGACGCTCGAGACCTACATCCAGGGCACCGTGCCGCAGGCGTCGTCGAGCTGCATCAACTGCCACCTGAACGCCACCCTGGCGGTGGGGCAGCAGAGCTTCTCGGACTTCACCTATCTCCTCGAGAGGGCCCAGTGATGAGCGAGACGAGCTCGAGCCCGCAGCGGATGGAAGACTTCGTCCAGATGTCGGCGCTCTTGACCGGCTTCGCCGCCGGCACCATCGCGCCGAGCCTCGACCCGGTCGACCTCAAGAGCACGCTCTTCGCCGCCGCCGAGAAGGGCGCCGGCGACGCCTTCGACCGCCTGCTCGACCAGTACGCGCAGCTCGCCGGCGGCAAGCCGGTGTCGCAGATGACGCCGGCCGAGCGGCAGTCGATCGGCGAGAGCCTGCTCGGCCTCGACGGACAGCCCTCCGATCCCCAGACCACCGCCACCGCGCGCTCGGTCATGCGCCTCTTGTATCTCGGCTACTGGTACCCGATCGACGGCTCCGCGGGCGCCGAGACGGTGGTCTCCGACCAGGCCTACGTGCGCGGGCTGGCGTGGCGGGCGATGCAGAGCCACGCGATGGGTTTCTCGACCTGGAGCTACGGTTACTGGGCGTCGCCGCCGCCGCCGTTGACCGACTTCACCGGCAACCCGGCCCCGGCGCCGCCCGCGGACGCGGCGGCGGAGGTGCCCGCCGGCACCGCGGCGGCGAGCCTGCCGGCCGAGGCGGCCGCGGCGTCCACGCTCGGCCAGGGCAAGGGCGGCCAGAGCCCGGCCGACCTGGTGGGAGGGCGGTGATGAACGGCAAGCGCTACGACGTGGTGATCGTCGGCGCCGGCATCGCCGGCTCGCTGGTGGCGCGCGAGCTGGCGCGCCGCGGCAAGAGCGTGCTGATCCTCGAGGCCGGCCCGGAGACGCCGCCGACCAACCGCGAGACCTACCTCGAGAACTTCTACCTGGCGGCGGCGAAGACCCCGGAGTCGCCCTACCCGCCGCTCGAAGGCTCCCGCCCGTCCGCGGAGCCCGCGCCGCGGGCGACGGTCGCCGACACCTTCGGCTCGAACGTCGAGCCCGGCTGGCCGGAGAAGGTGCAGAGCGACCCGGACGCCTTCATCTACGATCCGGTGAAGAGCTACCTGCTCCAGAAGGGGCCGCACCCGTTCGCCAGCACCTACGAGCGGGTCGCCGGCGGCACCACCTGGCACTGGCTCGGGACCAGCCTGCGCTTCCTCGACAACGACTTCAAGATGCGCTCGGTCTACGGTGTCGAGCGCGACTGGCCGTGGGGCGTCGACGAGCTCCTGCCGTACTACAACGCGGCGGAGAGCTCGATCGGCGTCGCCGCCGACGCCGCCACCCAGGAGCGGGAGCTCGGCGAGATCGGCCTGCGCTACGCGCCGCCGGGCTACCAGTATCCGATGCAGCCGATCCTCACCTCGCTGGTCGACGAGGCGGTGACCGGCGGCATCGGGGGGGCGACCGGCTTCGTCGGCTTCGAGGGGCTGGGAGTGGAGGTCACCCCGACGCCGCAGGGCCGCAACAGTCAGCCCTACGCCAACCGCCGTGTCTGCGCCGGCAACACGAACTGCATCCCGATCTGTCCGATCCAGGCGAAGTACGACGCCACCGTCACCCTGTCGGAGGCGAAGCAGGCGGGCGCCGAGCTGCTCTCGCAGGCGGTGGCGACGCGGGTGGTGGTGGGTGAGAACGGCGCCGTCGCCGGCATCGAGTACCTCCGCTGGCAGCGCGACGGCAGCGGCACGATCGAGCGGACGCCGGGCACCGCGGTGGGCACCCTCTACGTCCTCGCCGCGCACGCCATCGAGACCCCCAAGCTCCTCCTGATGTCGCGCCGCGACGACCAGGGCGCGCTCGGCCACGGCGTCGCCAACTCGTCGGACCAGGTGGGCCGCAACCTGATGGACCACCCGCTCTACCTCTCCTGGGCGCTGTTCGACGACAAGGCGTGGGGCTACCGCGGACCGCTGTCGACCGCCGGCGTCGAGTCGCTGCGCGACGGCGCCTTCCGCTCCCAGCGCGCCGCCTGGCGGGTGGAGATCGGCAACGAGGGCTGGAACTTCTCGATCGGCGACCCGTGGACGACGGTCGGCGACTTCGTGCTCGGCACCAACGCCAGTCAGCTCAATCCGGATACGCGGACGCTCTTCGGCGACGCCCTGGTGGCGAAGCTCAACGACGTCTTCCCGCGGCAGTGGCGGATGGGTTTCCTCGTCGAGCAGACGCCGGAGCCGGGCAACCGGGTGACGCTGTCGACCGACCTTCCCGGCGGCGCCGCCTTCACCGACGGCCTCGGCCTGCCGCGCCCGGTGATCCACTACGACCTCTCGGACTACACCAAGCTCGGCTTCGTCTACGCCGAGATCTTCGCCCGCGACGTCTACCGCCGCATGGGCCTGCGCTGCTACACGCAGAACCCGAAGGAGATCGTCGGCCGCGGCGGCGCGTTGGTCGCCAACCCGACCTGGTTCCCCCTGGCCCCCGAGTGGCGGCAGGTCTTCGCCTCGCTGCCGCCCGAGCTCAAGGCCCCGGAGGTGACCAACCTCCCCGCCGCCGCGGACGGCATTCCCGAGGGCTTCCAGTACTTCGGCGCCGGCCACGTGGTGGGGACGACGGTGATCGGCTCCGACAGGGCGAGCTCGGTGCTCGACCCCGCGCAGCGCTCCTGGGACCACCCGAACCTGTTCATGGTCGGCAGCGGCAACTTCCCGACGATCACCACCGCCAACCCGACGCTGACGCTGGCGGCGATGGCGCTGATGGCGGCGGACCAGATCGCCAAGCAGCTCGGGTAGGAGGGCGCCGCTCAGCAGATGCGGGGCAGGGCGTCGCCGGCGAGCATGTCGACGACCCGGCGACCGCCGAGCGCGGTGCGCAGGACGACCATCCCCGGCGGCTCCTCGACGACCTCGCCGACGAGCGCCGCCTCGCGGCCGAGCGGGTGGGCGCGGAGCGCCTCGAGCGCCGCCTCGGCGCGCTCGGGCGCGACGAGGGCGACGAGCTTGCCCTCGTTCGCCAGGTGCAGCGGGTCGATGCCCAGGATCTCGCAGGCGCCGCGCACCTCGACGCCGACCGGCAGCCGCGCCTCGTCCAGCCTGACGCCGACCGCCGAGGCCCGCGCGATCTCGTTGAGCGCGGTGGCCAGCCCGCCGCGGGTGGGGTCCTTGAGCGCGTGGACGCCGTCTCCCGCCGCCGCCAGCAGCGAGGCGACGAGACCGTGGAGCGGCGCGCTGTCGCTCTCGACGGCGGACTCGAGCTCGAGCTCGGCACGGGCGACCAGGATCGCCACGCCGTGGTCGCCGAGCCGGCCGGACACCAGCACCCGATCCCCGGGTCGCGCCGCGGCCGCCGAGAGGCGGACGCCGGCCCTCAGCTCGCCGATCCCCGCCGTGTTGAGGTAGACGCCGTCGGCCTTGCCGCGCTCGACCACCTTGGTGTCGCCGGTGACCACCCGCACGTCCGCCTCCTCGGCCGCCTGCCGGAGCGAGCGGACGATCCGCCGCAGGTCGGCGATCGGAAAGCCCTCCTCGAGGATGACCCCGAGCGACACGTAGAGCGGCCTGGCTCCGGCCATCGCCAGGTCGTTGACGGTGCCGTGGACGGCCAGCCGCCCGATGTCGCCGCCGGGGAAGAAGAGCGGCTTGACGACGTAGGAGTCGGTGGTGAAGGCGAGCCCGCCGGCGCCGGTCGGCGCGGGGAGGACGGCGGAGTCGTCGAGCGGGTCGAGGAGGGGGTTCGACAGCTCGGCGGCGAACACCGATTCGACCAGGGCGTGGCTCGCCTTGCCGCCCGAGCCGTGGGAGAGCGTCACCCGCTCCTCGCGCAGCGGCGGCGCCGAACGCCGCCTCTCGCTCGCGCGGCCGATGCGGGCCATCGTCTCGGCCAGCGTCGGCTTGTCGCTCACGGGTGCTGCGCCACCGTCTCCGCCTGGCGCCGGAGCTCGTAACGTCCGTAGGTGTAGTAGGCGGCGCAGGCCCCCTCCGAGGACACCATGCAGGTGCCGATCGGGGTCTCGGGCGTGCAGGCGGTGCCGAAGACCCGGCACTGCCACGGCTTGAGCACCCCCTTGAGCACCTCGCCGCACTGGCAGGACTTGGGATCGGCGATCCGCGCCCCGGGGACCTCGAAGCGCGCCTCGGCGTCCCAGGCGGCGAGCTCGCGCCGCAGGCGCAGGCCGCTCTGGCCGATGAACCCGAGGCCGCGCCACTCGAACTGCGGCCGCAGCTCCATCGTCTCGGCGATCGCCGAGAGCGCCCGCGGGTTGCCGTCCTTCGAGACCACCCGCGCGTACTGGTTCTCCACCTCCCGCCGCCCGTCGCGGAGCTGCTCGAGCAGCATGGCGACCGACTGCAGGACGTCGAGCGGCTCGAACCCGGCGACGACGATCGGCAGGCGGTAGCGCTCCGGGATCCAGCGGTAGGGCTCGGTTCCGATCACCGTCGAGACGTGGCCGGGGCCGAGGAAGCCGTCGAGCCGCATGCCGGGCGAGTCGAGGATCGCCTTGATCGCGGGCAGGATGGTGACGTGGTTGCAGAAGACGGAGAAGTTGCCGACGCCCGCGGCGCGCGCCCGCTGCAGCGTCACGGCGGTCGCCGGCGCCGTCGTCTCGAAGCCGATGGCGAAGAAGACGACCTCGCGCTCGGGGTGCCGGAGCGCGAGCTGCAGGGCGTCGAGCGGCGAGTACACGACGCGCACGTCCGCTCCCGCCGCCTTGGCGTCCAGCAGACACCCGGCGCTGCCGGGCACCCGCATCATGTCGCCGTAGGTGGCGAAGATCACTTCCGGCCGCCGCGCGATGTGGATCGCGTCGTCGACGCGCCCCATCGGGATGACGCACACCGGGCACCCCGGCCCGTGGACCAGCTCGACGCCCTCCGGCAGGAGCTGGTCGAGCCCGTGCTTGTAGATCGCGTGGGTGTGGCCGCCGCAGACCTCCATGATCTGGACGCGCGCGTCGCCGGCGAGGGCGGCGATGCGGCGCACCAGCGCGGCGGCGAGCGACGGATCGCGGTACTCGTCGACGTGTTTCATCGGCGCTCCCGGGCGAGCAGGCTCTGGACGAGGTGGAGGAGCGTGTGGCAGGCGGTGGCGTGCGCCTCCTGGATGCGGGGCACGTAGCTCGAGGGGGCGACGAGGCAGTGGTCGACCGCGCCGGGAGCGGCGAGCGCGCCGCCGTCGGCCCCGGCGAAGCCCACCGTCGCCAGGCCGAGAGCGCGCGCCCGCTCCATCGCGGCGAGCACGTTCGGGCTGGCGCCGCTGGTCGAGAACCCCACCGCCACGTCGCCGGCCTCCCCGAAGGCGATGATCTGACGGGCGAAGACGTGGTCGAAGCCCACGTCGTTGCCGACCGCGGTCAGCACCGCGGCGCCGCGCGTGAGGTCGAGCGCGGGCAGGGAGCGCCAGCCCGGCAGCGGCGGCGTCGTGAGATCGCGCACCAGGTCCTGGGCGTCGGTGGCGCTGCCGCCGTTGCCGAACGCGAGGAGCTTGCGGCCGGCGGCGAAGGCCGCCGCCAACGTCCGCGCCGCGGCGACGAGGTCGTCGGCGTGCCGCCGCCAGAGCGCCTCCCGCAGCGCCGTCGCGTCGGCGGCCTTGCGGAGCGCCGAGGCGCGCGCCTCCGCCAGCACCGGCTCCGGATCGGTCCGCTCGCCGCTGAGGAACGGGTAGAGGAACGAGGCGCCGCCGGAGGTCACGGTCCCTCCACCCTGGCGAGCACGAACCCGAGGTGGACGAGCACCCGGTCGCCCGGCCGCGCGTCGACGAGGTCGAAGGCGACGAGCTCCTCGCCGCCGTCGCGCCGCCGGACCCGACCGCGGCCGAGCGCGTCGACGCCCAGCGCGATCACCTCGGCCACCTCGCCGGCGTCCGCGCAGAGCGCGCAGCGCTCTCCCTCGCGAGCCCCGTCGGCGGCGCAGGCGTCGCGGTCGCTCACAGCAGCCCCGGGTGCTCGAGGAAGACGTGGACCAGCTCCCAGAGCACGTGGTACAGCGTCTCGTGAACCTCCTGGACCACCATCGGGTCCTCGTCCTCCACCGCGAACCGGAAGTCCGCCTCGACCTCCGGCGCGGGAGCGGGACCGGCCAGGAGCAGGGTGAGCAGCCCGCGCCGGCGGGCGGCGGCGAGCAGGCGCGCGGCGGCCGCGTCGCCGCCCCCGGAGGCGATCGCCAGGACCATGTCGTGCGGGCGGCCGAGGAGCTGGAGGGCGGCGAGCGGATCGCCATCGAGGACGAGAGCGGGCAGCGCCCGCTTGCCGACGATCACCGGGTGAACGAACTCCACCGCCACGTGCCAGGCGTCGCTGGCCGCCGCGCCGTCTCCCCATGCGAGCAGCCGTCCGCCGGCGTGGAACCGCGCGGCCATCGCCCGGCAGGCGCCCGGCAGCCGGTCGGCCTGGGTGTCGAAGGCCGCCTCGAGCGCGCGCCGGGTGCGCTCGAAGCGGGCCGCCCCGAGCGCCGCGAGCTCCGTCGCGACCGGGAGCTCCAGACCCGCCGAAGCGGCCTCGTTCGCGCTCACTGCTCGCCCCGCCCCATCTCTTCGAGCTCCTGCTCGAACGGAGCGCCCAGCTCGGCCAGGAACTCCAGGGTCCGCGCCGCCTCCCGCTCGTCGAGCCGGGAGATGGCGAACCCCACGTGAACGAGCACCCAGTCGCCCACCGCCAGCGGGCCGTCGAGCAGCCCGACGTGGACGCGGCGCCGGACGCCGGCGACCTCGACCTTGACCGTCTGGCGGGTGTCGTCTTCGAAGGAGACGACGCGCGCCGGGATCGCTAGGCACATGCGCTGGCCTCCGCCGCGGCCATCGCCTGCCCGAGGGCCAGCCCGCCGTCGTTGGGAGGCACCGAGACGGGGAGGAGCACCTCGAACCCGGCGCCGGCCAGCGCCTCGCGGGCCCCCTCGAGGAGCAGGGCGTTCTGGAAGCAGCCGCCGGCGAGCGCGACGCGCTCGAGCCCGTGGCGCTCGCGAGCCAGCCGGGCGGCGGCGGCGAGCGCCTCGATCAACGTGCGGTGGAAGCGGGCGGCGATCCGGCGGCGCTCGCCGCCGGCGGCGATCTCCTCGACCAGGGCGCGGATCGCCGGGCCGAAGCGCAGCCGGAACGGTCCGTCGCCCGGATCGACGGCGAACGGATACGACGGCGCCTCGGCCGAGCCGGCGATCGCCTCGAGCTCCATCGCGGCCTGGCCCTCGAAGGAGACCCGCTCGCGCACCCCGAGGAGGGCGGCGACCGCGTCGAACAGCCGGCCGGCGCTCGAGGTCGGCGGCGACCGCACGCCGCTCGTCGCCAGCCGCTCGACCGCCTCGCGCCGGCGCCGGTCGGGGCCGAGGGGGAGGGCGAGCGCGGGGACCTCTCCGAAGGCGGCGAGGAGCCAGGCGACCGCCATCCGCCAGGGCTCGCGGACCGCCGCCTCGCCGCCGGGAAGGGGGACCTGTTCGAGGTGCCCCAGCCGCTCCATCCGCGCACCGTCGACCCTCAGGACCTCGCAGCCCCAGACCGTGCCGTCGGTGCCGAGGCCGCTGCCGTCGAGCACGAGGCCGAGGAGCGGTCCGCGCACCTCGTTCTCGGCGGCGACCGCGAGCGCGTGCGCGTGGTGGTGCTGCACCTCGACGATGTCGAGCCCCTCGCCCGCCGCCAGCTCGCGGGCGAGGTCCGTCGAGGCGTAGCCGGGGTGGAGGTCGCAGGCGACGACGGCGGGTTCGATCGACGTCAGGCGCCGCAGGTGGTCGAGCGTCCGGCGCAGCTCGCCGACCGTCTCCGGGTGGTCGAGGTCGCCGACGTGGGGCGAGAGCACCGCCCGTCGCGCGGCGAGGAGGCAGAAGACGTTCTTCTCGTGCCCGCCGACGGCGAGCACCGGCCGCGAGGCGGAGACGGGGATCCGCACCGGGCGCGGCACCCAGCCGCGCGACCGGCGGACGGGGACGGCGCGCCGGCCGGTCCAGCGCACCACGCTGTCGTCGCAGCGCACCGCGATCGGGCGGTCGTGAGTCAGGAACCCGACGGCGATGTCCCCGAGCCGCGCCACGGCGTCGCTGTCCTCGATCG
>DATABP010000440.1:0-4585 GCA_036259515.1 Thermoanaerobaculia bacterium
TCGACCGCTTCCGCGCGCCGGCGGATCAGCCCGGCCGCCTCGAGCCGCGCGAGGTCGGCGAGCACCCGGCCGCGGGCGCCGCCGGTCTGGCGCACCACGTCGGCGAGCCGGGTGGGCCGCGACAGCCGCGACAGCAGCACCGCGGCGTGCGGGTCGAGGAGCCGCGCGGCGAGCGCCGCCGACCGGTCCTCCGGCTCCCGTGCCGCCAGCTCCGCCTCGTCGCCGCCGAGCGCCGCCGCCAGCTCGTCGGCGCTCCGCCCGGCCGCCCACTCCATGAGCAGCAGCCGGGTCGGCAGCGGCCCGACCATCTCGCCGCCCTCCTCCTCGGCGATCCACCGCGTCTCGCCCTCCCACGAGCCCACCAGGAAGGCGATCCGCGCCATCAGCCCGCGCACCTCGCGCGCCCCGCCGGCGGCCCGCGCCCGCGGCGGCCACAGCGGTAGGAACGGCGCCACCGCCCCGGCGAGCGGATGGTCCGCCGGCAGGAACAGCTCGCCGTCGCGCAGCACCAGCCGCCGCACGCCCTCCTCCACCGCCACCTCGACGACCCCGCTCCGCCGCTCGCGGTGGACACGGGCGATCAGCTCGCGGGCGGAGGGCGACGGCGCGGACGACGAGGCGGGGGTCATGACGGCGAGAACCGGCGGGATTGTACTCGGGTGACCCGCCGTGGCGCGTCAGCGGCACGCGAGGCCTCACCGGCCGCCGCGAACATCTCCTCGCCGTCGAGCGGGTCGCCGCGCCACGCTCCGTCGAGCCCGAGACCGATCTCCCGACGCAGGCGCTCCAGCTCCGTCTCCCCCTCGGCATCCCGGCCTTCGAGAGGGCTGCTCCTCTCTTCACTCCTCATCGCTCGATCACCCTCTCACGACGCGGCGGTGCCGGGAGCGGACGCGCTCTCTCCGGGCGCCGCACCCTCCTCCGCCGCCAGCGCCGCCCACACCCGCTCCCCCACCCGTACGCCCAGCGCCGCCTGGAGCTCCTCGCGGCTCGCTTGCCGCACCCCCTCCGGGCTGCCGAAGCGCTGCACCAGCAGCTTCCGCCGCTTCGGGCCCACCCCCGGAATGGCGTCGAGGCGGGAGGTCAGGGTGCGCTTGGCGCGGCGGCCGCGGTGGCGGGAGACGGCGAAGCGGTGGGCCTCGTCGCGCACCCGCTGGAGGAGCTGGAGGCCGGGGTCGTCGCGGCGCAGGCGGAGCGGCTCGGGGCGCTCGGGGAGGTAGAGCTCCTCCTCGCGCTTGGCGAGGGCGACGATCGGCGTCTCCTCGACGCCGAGCTCGGCGAGCGCGGCGAGCGCGGCGTTGAGCTGGCCGCGGCCGCCGTCGACGAGGATGAGGTCGGGGAGGTCCCCGGTCTCCTCCAGCCGCCGCCGGTAGCGGCGCTCGACCGCCTGGCGCATGGCGGCGAAGTCGTCGGGGCCGGGGAGGCCGCGGATGTTGAACGAGCGGTAGTCGCTCTTCCTGATCTTGCCCTCCTCCCACACCACCAGCGAGGCCACCGTCTCGCCGCCGTGGAAGTGGGAGACGTCGAAGCCCTCGATGCGCCGCGGCGGCTCGAGCAGGTGGAGGTGGCGCTTCAGGGCGACGGCGCCGGGGCTCTCCCGCTCGTCGCTGCGGAAGCGCCGCCTGTGGGCCAGCTCGGCGTTGCGGCGCGCCAGCGCCACCCGCTCCGCCTTGGCGCCCCGCGACGGCATCCGCAGGTAGACCCGCTCGCCCTTGCGGTCCGAGAGCCACGTCGCCAGCGCCTCCTCGCCCTCGATCGGGAAGGGCAGGTGGACCTCCTTGGGGATGAAGGTGGTGCGGTCGTAGACCTGCGGCAGGAGCTCGTCGAGCAGGCGCTCCGGCTCGACGTCGCCCATCCCCTCCCAGAACAGCTCGCGGCGGTCGAGCACCTGGCCGTTCCGCATCACCAGGATGGTCACCGCGGCGTTGCCGCCGCCGACGTGGACGCCGTAGACGTCGACGTCCTCGCCGCCCACCGACGACAGCTTCCGCCGCTCGGAGATCGCCTCGATCTCGGCCAGCGTGTCGCGCAGGCGGGCCGCCCGCTCGTAGTCGGTCGCCTCGGCGGCCTGCCACATGTCGCGCTTGAGCCGGCGCACCAGCTCGTCGTTCCGCCCGGAGAGGAAGAGGCGCGCCTGCTCCACCGCCTGGCCGTACTCCTCCTTGCTGGTCAGCCCGTCGACGCAGGGGCCGAGGCAGCGGTGCATGTCGTGGTAGAGGCAGGGGCGCGGCAGCGAGCCGTCGATCTCCAGCCGGCACACCCGCACCTCGAACAGCTTCTGCACCAGCTTGATCGCCTTGCGCGCCAGCCCGCCGGGGAGGAACGGGCCGAAGTACTCGGCGCCGTCGTCGCGGATCGCGCGGGTGAAGGCGAGCCGCGGCCAGTCCTCGGCGACGGTCAGCTTGAGGTAGGGATAGGTCTTGTCGTCGCGCAGCAGCACGTTGTAGCGCGGCCGCTTGCGCTTGATCCAGTTGTTCTCGAGCAGCAGCGCCTCGGACTCGGAATCGGTGACCACGAACTCGAGCTCCGCCGCCTCGGCGAGCATCGCCACCAGCCGCGGGTCCCCCACCGGCTGGAGGTAGTTCGCGGCGCGCTTGCGGAGCGACTTCGCCTTGCCGACGTAGAGCGGCTTGCCGCGCTCGTTCTCGAACACGTAGATGCCCGGGCGGTCGGGCAGGGCGCGGATGCGGGCGGCGACGTTCTCGGCGACCATGTCGGGAGGCGGCGGGCGCGGAGGTCGCCCGGCGAGGAGGATAACGGCGGTCGGGGGGCGCGGCTTCCGCCACCGCTGGTACCATCGCCGCCGTGCCCCGCCGTCTCACCGAGCTCCCCGTCGAGACCCTCCGCCGCCGCTACCAGGACCCCGCCGCGCCGGTCTCCGCCCAGGTGCTCGCCCGGCTGCGCCGCGACCCGCGCCTGGGCGTCCGCCGCCTCTACGCGCAGCTCAGGCAGCGCTACGAACGCCAGCGCGACGAGGAGCGCCGCCTCGACGCCATGCTCCACTTCGAGCGCGTGCTGTGGAAGTCGGGCGTGGTGCGCGTCGCCGGGGTCGACGAGGTCGGGGTCGGGCCGCTGGCCGGGCCGGTGGTCGCCGCCGCGGTGGTCTTCCCGCCCGGCGTCGAGGTGCCCGGCGTCGACGACTCCAAGCGCCTCGACCCCGAGCGCCGCGAGGAGCTCGACGTGGAGATCCGCGGGCGCGCCGCGGCGGTGGCGATCGGCGCCGCCGAGGTCGGCGAGATCGACCGCCTCAACGTCTACCACGCCGGCCTCCTGGCGATGCGCCGCGCCGTCGAGGCGCTCCCCGAGCCGCCGCAGCACGTGCTGGTCGACGCCCGCGAGATCCCCGGCGTCGCGGCGCCGCAGAACCGCTTCGACAAGGGCGACGGCATCAACTACTCGATCGCCGCCGCGTCGATCGTCGCCAAGGTGCACCGCGACCGGCTGATGGTCGATCTCGACCGCCTCCATCCCGGCTACGGCTTCGCCCGCCACAAGGGCTACTCCACCGCCGAGCACCAGGAGGCGATCCGCCGCCTCGGGCCGTCCGACGCCCACCGCCTCTCCTACCCCTTCCTGCGCGAGCTGTGCGGCGAGTTCTCGGCGCTCTTCTACGATCTGCGCCAGCGCCTGGAATCCGCCGCCGCCCACGCCGAGCTGACCCGCCTCGAGGCGGAGGTCGCCGCGCGCTGCGCCGACCTCGCCGAGGAGGAGCAGCGCAAGCTCAAGCTGATGCTCGGCCGCCGCTGGTCGTCGCTCGCTCGCTGATCCGGTTCTCCCCGGCCGCCTCGTCGTCGGTCCGCGCCCGCCGGTGTAGAGTTCGCCCGCTTTCCCATAAGCTCACCTTCTGTTCGACTGCCGGGGCCGCGCCCCGGGGAGACATCGACATGCGCCGACTCGTGGGTCGTCCCTCGCCGTCGTGGTCGTGGTCCCTCGCCGTCCTCCTCGCGCTCGTCGCGTGGAACGCCGCCGCCCAGCCGCCGGCCGATCCGCCCTCCCCCGCCGTCCTGTCCGCCATCGCCGCCACCGAGTTCCAGAGCACCTTCTGCGAGGGCACCTACGCGCTGTGCATCAAGGCGCCGTGCTCGGCGATCCCCACCCTCGACCGCATCGGCAACTACTACGTCGAGCACGCGCTCTGCGAGTGCGACGTGGTGCGGGGGTGGTCGATGGGGCCGGGCTCGTGCCCGGACCGCGCGCCGATGGAGCAGCACGGCCGCACCTACCTCATCTCCACCTACTCCAACCTCTACAACGCCGAGGAGAAGACGCTGACCTGCGGCGAGGGCACCACCTGGGCCTGGTGCTACGGCGCCCCCTGCGTGGTCGACGAGAAGGACCCGTCGAAGGCGACCTGCACCTGCCCGGTGGAGACCGGACCCGGCTCCACCCTCGGCGGCGACTGCCGGACCGACGCCTGCGGCGGCATCTGGTCGGCGGCCACCCCGGCCGGCGACGCCTTCGCCAACCGTCACTACTACGACTGGATGCAGCGCAACCAGCCGGGAGTGTCGGTCGACCCGCCGGCCGCGGCGTGCACCGCGCCGCCGGCGAGCGGCGACTGACCTCCGGGAGCCGCTCCCGGCGT
>DATABP010000441.1:0-1983 GCA_036259515.1 Thermoanaerobaculia bacterium
GGGGCCCCCCGGCGCGCTCACCCTGCGACGCACCGGCGGCGAGGTCGTCTTCCAGGTGAAGAACGCGCTCACCGCCGCCGAGGCCGCGGGCGCGGCCGAGGCGCTGGGGCTGGAGGAGGGCGGGCTGGCGCTCCTTGCCGCCGGCCCGGCCCCGACCACCGCCGCCGCGCTCGGCGCGCTCCGCCTGGCGCTCGCCCGCGAGTACGGTCTGATCCCCGCGGGCAGCCACTCCTTCTGCTGGGTCACCGAGTTCCCGCTCTTCGAGTGGGACGGCGGCGCCGGCCGCTGGTTCTCCGTCAACCATCCGTTCACCGCGCCGGACCCGCGCGACCTCGACCGCCTGGAGAGCGACCCCGGCTCGGTGCGGGCGCGCGCCTACGACGTGGTGATGGACGGCCTCGAGCTCGGCGGCGGCTCGATCCGCATCCACGACGCGGCGCTCCAGGAGCGGGTGTTCGGCCTCCTCGGCATCGGCCCGGAGGAGGCGCGGAGCCGCTTCGGGTTCCTGCTCGACGCGCTCTCCTTCGGCGCCCCGCCGCACGGGGGGATCGCCCTCGGCCTCGACCGCATCGTGATGCTGATGGCCGGCGCCGGGTCGCTCCGCGACGTCATCGCCTTCCCCAAGACGACGCGCGCCAGCGACCTGATGATGGACGCCCCGTCGCCGGTCGACGCGGCGCAGCTCGGCGAGCTGCGGCTGGCGGTGGGGAAGGGCGGCGAGAGCGGCGGCTAGGTGAGCCCGGCGGCCGCCGGCGCGGCCTCGCGGCGGGCGCTCGTCCGGCGCGTCCGCTGGCCGCTGGCGCTCGCCGGAGCCTGGCTGGTCTTCGCCTACCTCGTCGCGCCGTTCCTCCTCGCCGCGCTCTACCGCGGCGACCTCGCTCTGCCGCATCCCGAGCTGGCCGAAGGGATCGCCGAGGCGCGGGCGGAGGCGCCGCTCGCGGTGCATCTCGCCGAGTGGCGGTGGTTCGCGCTGTGGCCGGCGGCGGCGGCGGCGGCGTGGTGCCTTTTCGCCATCGCCGTCGCTTCGCCGCGGCGGGTGGCGCGGCACGTCGCGGGCGCCACGCCCACGTCGCTGGCCGGGCTGCGGATCGCCGCCTGCGGCACGGCGCTGGCGGTGGTGCTGACGGAGCATCTGCCGTCGCTCGCCGGCCTGCCGCCGGCGATGGCCGACGACATGGGCCTCTTCGAGCTGGCGCGGCTGCTGCCGGGGGCGGAGCGGGCGCTCGGCAGCGCGCCGGCGCTGGCGGCGCTCCAGGCGGCGACGGCGGCGCTCCTCGCCCTGGCGACCGTCGGCTGGCGGACGCGGGCGACGCTCCCGGCGGCCGCGGTCGGCTACTTCCTGGTCGGCGGCGCGCTCCGCGCCTTCAGCCGGTTCTTCCACGCCGGGTTGGCGCCGCTCTACCTCCTCGCGATCCTCGCCTTCGCCCCCTGCGCCGACGCGCTGTCGCTCGACCGGCGGCGGCGGGCGCGCCGCGGCGAGCCGCTGCCCGACCCCGAGCGCCCGCGGCCGGTCGACGGCGCCGCCCGCTTCGCGGCGTGGACGGCGCTGGCGCTCGTCTACTTCGAGTCGGGGCTGTCGAAGCTCCGCGACGGCGGGCTCCTGTGGTGGCACCCGGTCAACCTGCGCACCGTCGTCTACCGTGACTCGCTGGCGCCGATGGCCTTCGACTTCGACCTCGGCCTCGCCGCCGCCGCCGCCCCGGACCTCCTCTTCGCCGCCGCCGGCCTCGGCGCCCTGACGGTCGAGCTCGGCTACCCGGCGGTGCTCTTCTCGTCGCCGGCGCGGCGCTGGCTGCCGGCGGCGGCGGCGGCGCTCCACCTCGGCATCCTGCTGGTGCAGAACGTCCTCTTCCTCGACCTGATCCTCCTCCAGGCGATCTTCTGGGACTGGCGGCGGTGGCTGCCGCGGGCTTCCCGGGCCCCTACCGAGCCGGCTCCCGATCGCGCCGCCGCGGAGCCGCCGGGTCGAGCTCGCCGGCAGCC
>DATABP010000442.1:0-3455 GCA_036259515.1 Thermoanaerobaculia bacterium
ACCGCCACGCTCTCCGCCTGCTCCAGCCGCTTCTGCCGCGTGCGCGGCGTGGTCTCGATGCCGGAGAGCGAGCGCTGGTGGAGGTTCATCACCGCCACCTCCAGCGTGCTCGTGCCGTCGCTCCAGGTGCCCTCGAGGAGGAACGGCGGCCGGTCGTGGAGCGGCGAGCCGTCGAGCGACAGCGTCTCGTCCTTGCCGAGCTGGGTCACCGCGTGGACGGTCACCGTGTCGCGCACCAGGAACCCGTTGTCGATGCCGCCGACGTCGTTGCCCTCCTCCAGGTAGGCGGCGTAGACGGCGCCCGGCTCGACGACGGCGATCGCGGCGGCGAGCTGCTCGAGCACGGCGAGGTTCTCGACCTCCTGCACCGCCACCACGTCCGGCGCGCCGAGCACGTCGACGACGTAGGCGGCGAGCTTGCCGAGCTTCGCCGCCACCTCGGCCGGGGAGGGCGTCGGATCGTCGACCGCCGGGTCGTCGGCGGTGTCGAAGAGGCGCAGCACGTTGAAGGTGGCGACGGTCATCTCGCCGGCCGCCCGCTCGCGCACCGGGCGGAGCACGTCGGCGTCGCTCCACGTCGCGGCGGTCGGCCAGATCTGGTAATCGCCGAAGGCGAAGCCGAGCGGGCCGGTGGCGGAGACCACGGCGCCGGCGTCGAGCGGCGCGCCGAAGCCGGGCAGCAGGCGGTCGAGGTCGACCTCGAAGACCTCCGGGTTGCCGTCCCACACCGGCAGCCCGGGCAGCCCCGGGAAGAGGATGCCCGGCTCGCGGAAGGCGCGGCTGCCGGTGGCGGTGAGCGGCGTGTCGCCGAACTGGTCGGTCGGTCCGGTGGCGACGGCGTCGGCCACCGTCACCAGCATGCCCTCGTAGCGCTCGATCTGGTCGGCCGGCGGGGTCGACGGCGGCGTGGCGGCGTCGAAGACGACCGGCGCCGGCAGCGCCTCGCAGCAGGAGAGGACGGTGACCTCGACGGCCCCGGACAGCTCGGTGAAGTCGAAGAACTCCTGCACCGCGCCGGTGACCGTCACCGGGGTGCCGGCGGCGACGCCGAGCCCGGCCGGCGGGTTGGCGGCGCCGGTGAAGACGAAGAGGCCGTCGGAGGTGGCCGGGTCGGCGTCGCTCCGGGCGGCCGGCGTCTGCACGAAGAAGCCGTCCGGGCCGACCGCGGTGACCAGGTTGTCGGCCGTCGTCGCCAGCGCGCCGGCGAAGGGCGAGGCGGCGCCGGCGCCCTGGATCTGCCAGATCTCGAGCGCCAGCGGACCGCCGCCGCCGGGCGCCGGGCAGTCGCTCGCCGCCTCGGCGTTGGCGGCGCCCGGGGTGACGCAGCGCGGGGAGAAGTCGGCGGCGTTGTCGTCGCTGTCGGCGCCGTCCGGGAGGCGGGAGAGGCCGAGGTGGTCCTCGCCGGCGTCGTCGGCGCCCGCCGGCGCGCCCTCGACGAAGCCCGGCACCGTGCCCTCGTAGGACAGGGCGTCGACCACCACGCCGTCCCGGACGACCGCCACCGCGTCCGGCGCGCCGTTCTGGATCAGGTTGGTGTTCGGCGTCACGTCGAGGTCGCACTCCGGGGTGTTCGCGGCGTCGGCGCAGACCACGAACCAGTCTCCCGGGGCAAGGGTCCCCGCCGGCAGGTCGAAGGTCTCGTAGGCGAGGCCGTTGTTGCCGTTGACCAGCACGAGCTGGTGCCCGGCGAGCTCGAGGTCGGCGCCGCCGGCGTTGACCAGCTCGACGAACTCGGCGGCGTCGGTGCCCGGCTGGTCGTAGTCGACCTCGTTGATCACCAGCCGCCCGCCGCCGGCGACGCGGTTCCGGGCGCCGGGGGTGTTGACCGCCTCGCCGGGGGCGGCCGTGGCGCCGGGGAAGGAGGGCAGGCCGTCGCCGTCGAAGTCGTTGCGCACCCAGTCGGCGGCGGCGTCGGTGTCGGCGCCGTCGGGGACGCGCGAGGCGCCGCCCGGGGTGAACGGCTGGCCGTCGTAGAAGGCGGCGAGCACCGCCGGCGAGTACGCGCGGTCGGCCGCGCCGCCGTCGGACACCGCCACCGAGTCGACGACCCGCGTCCACGGGGCGGCGTCGAGGGTGCCGTCGTCGTTCGCGTCGAGGTCGTTCCCCGGCGCGCCGGTGAAGCCCTCGACGAGGAGCAGCGTGAGGGTGCCGTTCTCGAGGTCGTTGTTCAGGAAGCCGGTGACCCAGAGGCCGTTCGCGTCCGTGGCGCCGACCGCGAAGACGCCGTCGACCACCCCGGCGCCGGCGCCGTCGCCCTCGATCTCCAGCACCGCGTAGGCCGAGTAGTCGGTCAGCGGATCGGCGAAGACCTCGACGTACTCGTCGGTGTCGGTGGCGGCGTGGTTGGCGACGAACTCGTTGAGCTTCGGGTCGGCGGCGGCCACCACCGCCGCCGGCTGGTTCGCCGCGCCGGGGGTGTTGAGCGCCTCGCCGGGATCGGGGGTGCCGGGGAAGCCGGCGAGGCCGGCGCCGTCGAAGTCGTTGCGCGTCCAGTCGGCGGCGGAGCCGGTGTTCGCGCGGTCGGGGAGCCGCGAGGCGCCGCCGACGGTGAAGCCGGCGCCGTCGAAGCTCGGGCCGAGCACTACCGCCGCGTAGGCGCCGTCGGTCGCGCCGCCGTCCGACACCGCCACCGCGTCGACCAGCCGCGCCCAGGGAGCGGCGTCGAGGTCGCCGTCGTTGTCCGGATCGAGGTCCATCCCCACGCTGCCGGTGAAGCCGTCGACGAGGAGCAGCGTCACCGTGCCGTTCTCGTAGAGGTTGCCGGCGAAGCCGAGGAGCGCGTAGCCGGCGGCGTCGGTGCCACCCACGGCGACGATCGAGTCCACCGTCCCGGCGCCGGTGCCGTCGCCCTCGATCTGGAGCACGTCGAGGCCGGAGTAGTCGGCGGACGGGTCGCCGGCGACCTCGACGTACTCGTCCGTGTCGGTGCCGACGTGGTTGAAGACGAATTCGTTGATCGCCGGGTCGGCGGGTTGCGCCGTCGCGGGAGCGGCGAGACCGGCGGCGGCGAGGGCGAGGACGGCGAGCACGGCGGCGGCGCGCGGCCGGAGGGCGACGGTCATCGGGTGGCTCCTTGGAGTCGGGGTGACACGGCGGGGTGGACTCTCCCCCGGCGGTGCGACGGCGCGCGGTCCGCGGGGTGGCGCTCGCGTGGCGAAGCGGTCGACAAAGGAATACGGTTCCGGGTCCGGGAGAGCGGCCATCGTAGCGCAGCGGAGGCCGCCGCGTCTCTCCCTGCTAACCTCCCGCGCGCCCCGATTCGTCCCAGGAGACGCCGCGTGAGACGCCACGAGAAGGCCGCCCGCATCCAGGAGATCCTCGACGAGCTCCATCCGGAGACGCCGATCCCGCTCGCCCACCGCGACCCGTTCACCCTGCTCGTCGCGGTGCTGCTCTCGGCGCAGACGACGGACAAGAAGGTCAACGAGGTCACTCCGGCCCTCTTCGCCCGCGCC
>DATABP010000443.1:0-4398 GCA_036259515.1 Thermoanaerobaculia bacterium
AAGCCGCCGGCCGTCGGCAGCGGGGCGCGCGGCGTCTCGCTCATCGCGTCACCCTCCGCGCCACGTTGCCCTTGGGCGCGAAGTCGAGCCCGCCCTTCTTCCACACGTAGGCGTACCCGACGAGGATGAGGGCGACGAACACCATCACCGCCCAGAACAGGCTCCAGCCGCCCTCGCGCAGCACCAGCGCCCAGGGGTAGAGGAAGGCGGCCTCGATGTCGAAGATGATGAAGTCGAGGGCGACGAGGAAGAAGGCCACCGACACCCGCTTGTGCGACACGTCGAGGAGCGGCACGCCGGACTCGACCGTCGTCCGCTTGCTGCGCCCGCCGACCTGCTTGCCGAGCAGGAACGAGAGCACCAGGATGGCGGCGCCGATCACCATCGCGACGCCGAAGGCGAGCAGGACCGGGTAGTAGTCGCGCGGCATGGTTCGGGCCGGAGGTTCTCGCGTTCGCCGGGGCCTCGCCGGAGGCCGGTTTCTCGGGACTGTCCGCTCGCGACGGGAGCGGTGGACCCGCGGCGGGTGCCGCCGCGGCTTCGGACCGCCCGCGGGCGCCCGGACCGGTCGCCATGCAACCGGCGAGCACGCCCGCGCTCCGATCTTAGCCGACCGGCTCGCGAGCGCCCCGCGGACCTCGTGAAGGATGTCACAAGCGCCCGCGGAGCGGCAACCGCGGGACGGGGTTCTCGGCGGCCGCTCCGGTGCGATAACCTCGCCCGCGGACGAACCGCATGCACGACGACACCCGGAACGGCGGCGGCGCCGGGTACGGCGCGGCGAGGGAGGCGGAGGGCGGGCTCCCGCGCCCGGCTCCGGCCGCGGCCGTCCCGCCGATGGAGGCCGAATGGCTGCGCGTGGTCAGCCGCGGGCAGGGCCCCGCGGCGGCCGCGAACGGCGCCCGTGCCCCCGGCTGGCAGGGGAATGGCCGCCCCGCCGGCGGCGTTGACAGCACCCGGGACGGTCACTAGAATCCGCCCCCTGCCGCTCCGGCGGCGGCCCGCGAAAGTGGCGGAATTGGTAGACGCGCAAGATTCAGGATCTTGTGGTCGCAAGGCCGTGGGGGTTCGAGTCCCCCCTTTCGCACCAACCTCCCCGATCCCTCGAAAACCGACTCGAAAACCGAGCTGGCGCTCCCGACCCGGACGGCGTCCGTGAGCTTCGACCTCGACCGCGGCGTCGCCGTCCTCGCGCGCACCCCGGCCGTGCTGCGCGACCTGCTGGCCGGGCTGCCCGATGCGTGGACCCACGCCGACGAGGGGCCGGAGACGTGGAGCCCGTTCGACGTCGTCGGCCACCTCGTCGACGGCGAGGAGACCGACTGGATGGTGCGCGCCCGCATCGTCCTCGGTCCCGGCCCCGAGCGGCGCTTCGAGCCCTTCGACCGATTCCGCCACCTGCGCCTCAACCGCGGCCGGACGCTCGACGAGCTCCTCGACCGCTTCGCCGAGCTGCGGGCGCGAAACCTCGAAGAGCTGGCGGCGATGGAGCTCGGACCGGAGGAGCTCCGGCGCACCGGCGAGCACCCGGAGCTCGGCCCGGTGACCCTCGAGCAGCTCCTCGCCACCTGGGTGGCTCACGACCTCAACCACCTGGCGCAGATCGCGCGGGTGATGGCGAAGCAGCTCCGCGGCGAGGTCGGCCCCTGGGCGCAGTACCTGTCGATCCTCCACCGTTGAGAAGATCGCGGGAGACGGCGCCGGATGCGAGCGGAAGGCGGGCCGGCCGCGCCTGACGTGGTGATTGTCGGCGCCGGCGTGATCGGCGCCAGCGTCGCCTGGCACCTGGCGGCTCGGGGGTGCACGAACGTCCTCGTCGTCGACCGCGCCGGCCGGCTCGGCGAGGGCAGCACCGGCAAGGCCACCGGCGGCTTCCGGGCGCAGTTCGGCTCCGAGGTCAACGTCCGGCTCTCGCTCCTCTCCCGCGAGAAGCTCCTGCGCTTCGGCGACGAGGTGGGCGGCGACGCCGGTTTTCGCCCGTGCGGCTACCTCTTCCTCGCCGAACGGCGGGAGACGCTCGACGCCTTCGCCGCCGCTCGCGAGGCGCAGCGCCGCGCCGGCTTCACGGACGCGCGCGAGGTCGGGCTCGACGAGATCGCGGCGATCAACCCGGCCGTCCGCCTCGACGGCCTCGCGGGCGGCGTCTTCTGCCCCAGCGACGGCTTCCTCCGGCCGCTGGCGATCCTCGCAGGCTATGCGGCGGCGGCCGAGCGGCTCGGCGTGCGGTTCGCGCTCGGCACGCCGTGCGTCGGCCTCCGCGTCGACGGCGATCGCGTGACCGCGGTGGACACCCCGGGCGGCTCGATCCCTTGCGGGGCCGTGATCGACGCCGCCGGCGCCTGGGCGGCCGAGGTCGCCCGTCTCGCCGGCGTCGAGATCCCCGTCCGGCCGCTCCGCCGCCAGGTGGCGACCACCGCCCCCTTCGCCGGCCTCCCCGAGGACATGCCGCTGACCATCTTCGCCGACGACGGCTTCCACCTCCGCGTCCGCGACGGCCGCGTTCTCCTCCTGTGGCCGGACGAGCCCGCCACCGCCGACCCCTTCGACTGCGCCGTCGACCCCGCCTGGTACGCCCGCACCGTCGCCCGCGCTCGCCAGGCGGTCCCCTGCCTCGCCGCCGCCTCGATCCGCCGCGACGACTGCTGGGCCGGCCTCTACGAGATGTCCCCCGACGGCCACGCCCTCCTCGGTCCGGCGCCGGGCGTGGCGAACCTCCACCTCGCCAACGGCTCCTCCGGGCACGGCGTCATGCACGCCCCGGCGCTCGGGCAGTTGCTGGCGGAGATCGTGTTGGACGGGAAGGCGAGCGCGGTCGACGTCGACGCGCTGCGGCCGGAGCGGTTCGCGGAGGGCGAGCCGAACGAGGCGCCGGTGTTCCTGTGACGTCAGGAGAGCGCGAGCTGGGGTCTCGGCCGGTGATAGCGTCCGCGCCACCACCACGCCGAAAGAGGCCCTCGTGACCGCCAGCCTCTCCACCTCCATCCGCCGCCTGCCGGGTGCCGGCCGCGTGCTGCGCGCGCTGGGGCTCGGCGGCGTGCCGGCGACCGGGTACTTCGGCGCCGGCTGGTCGCTGGGGACGCTGCTGCTGCTCTACTGGCTGGAGACGATCCTCGTCACCCTGGTGGTCTCGATCCTCATCCTCCGCCACCGCCGGGCGACGAGGAAGGGGGGACACTGGAGCTCCGACTTCTCCGTCACCACCACCCGCGGCGGCCGGAGCACGACCCGCTTCCGCAAGGCCACGTTCCTGGCGGGTTTCCTCGGCGTGATGATCCCCTTCACGGCCGTCCACGGGCTCTTCGTGGTGGTCTTCGCGTTCCTGGTGTTCCCCCAGGAGATCGGACCGGAGGCGCGCGTCTCCGCCGAGGCCCTGGCCGACGGGATGACCGCCATCGCCCTGTTCCTCCTCGTCAGCCTGCTCCTCGACCTCGTGAGGATCGGCGAGCGGCCCTTCCAGTGGGTGGAGCGCATGGCCCAGCGCGCCCAGGGCCGAATGGTCGTCACCCACCTGACGATCATCTTCGGCGCCGGCGCGATGGCGTTCTTCGAGGCGTCGCTCGGCTTCCTCGTCGTGTTCGTGGTGCTGAAGTCGCTCCTCGACCTGGGCGGCATGCTGCCCGACCGCGAACCGCAGCCGAAGGCGTCGCGCGCGGTCAAGGCCCTCGGCCGGCGGCTGCCGAAGAAGCAGGGGAGGAGCTTCAGCGACGAGTACGAGGCGGAGATGGCGACGGAGCTGGCGCGGCGGTCGGCCAACGAGGAGGTCCGCCCGCAGCCGCAGGTCTCCTCCTGAGCTCCGGCGACCTCACCCCCCCGCCCGCGCCCGCCCGATCATCCCCTCCAGCCGATCCAGCCCCCGCGCCACCTCGTCGATCTCCGGCCCGAACGACAGCCGCACGTACTGGTGGAAGCGGCAGAGGAACGACGACCGCCGCCCGCCGGGGTTGACGTCGAAGAAGACGCCCGGCACCGAGATCACCTTCTCCTCCAGCGCGGCGCGGAAGAAGGCCATGCCGTCGGCCAGCGACGGGGGCAGGTCGCGGAGGTGGGCGAAGACGTAGAAGGTGCCGTCGGGCTCGCGGTCGACGCCGATGCCCATCTCGTAGAGGCGGCGGAGCATGAGGTCGCGCTTGGCGGCGAAGGCGCGGCGGATGGCCGCCGCCTCGGCCTCGACGCGGGAGGGCTCGACGAGCGGGATCGCGGCTCTCTGGAGCGGCCGGCAGCCGCCGCCGTCGAGGAAGCTCCCCGCCGAGGCGACGCGTTCGATCACCTTCCGCGGCCCCACCGTCCACGCCACCCGCCAGCCGGGGTAGCGCCAGTTCTTGGTCAACCCGTCGAGGAGGACCACCGGGTCGCGGTCGACGTCCTCGACGTAGCGGGCGGCCGACACCGTCGGCCCCG
>DATABP010000444.1:0-2934 GCA_036259515.1 Thermoanaerobaculia bacterium
GGCGGCGACGGTGCGGCGGACGGCCGGCACGGCGCTTGCACTTAGCGTTCGTGCGGCCGGGACCGGAGCCGTCGAGGTCTTCGAGGCGGACGTCGCGGGCATCGCGGCGGCACCGGGACCGGCCCCGTCGGCGGCGCCGACGAGGTGCGGGCCCAGCCCGAGCGCGGACACCAGGGCAAGGGGCGCGAGGAAACGGACGGCTTTCTTCGTCATGCACCCCGTACAACAGCCGAGCGGCACCAGAATTCCGTCCGGACGGGCGTTTCCGCGTCTTCTCGATCGCGCGTTCCCGAGCCGGCAAGCCGCGCGTTTGCAGTCGTTTCCGGCGGCGATTTGAGTTAGTCTACGGCCCCGTGCGCGCCGCGCCGGCCGCGCGGGCCGGACGGCGGCGCCCTGTCGTGAGATCTCCTTCCTCCGCGGAGCCGTCGTGACCATCCTCCAGGCCGAAGTCGACAAGAGCGAGAAGGTTTCCCGCGTCGTGGCGCGGGTGCGTGAGCGGGTGCCCCCCAAGGACGCGGCGGGCGCCGAGGAGCTGACCCGCCGCCTCTACGGCTCGGTGACCCCGGAGGACGTGCTCGCCACCGACGAGGACGACCTCGTCGGCGCCGCCTGCTCGCTGTGGAGCCTGGCCGCCCGCCGCACCCCCGGCGAGGCGCGCGTGCGGGTGTTCAACCCGACCCTCGACGAGGACGGATGGGAGACGCCGCACACCGTCGTCGAGGTGGTCAACGACGACATGCCCTTCCTGGTCTCCTCGGTGACGGCCGAGATCGGCCGCCGCGAGTCGGGCCTCCACCTGGTGCTCCATCCGGTGCTCTCGGTGCGTCGCGACGCGCGGGGGAAGCGGCTGGAGGTGGTCGAGCGGGGGGCGGAGGGCTCGGTCGCCGAGTCGTACATGCACCTCGAGGTCGACCAGGAGACCGATCCCCGACGGCTGGCCGAGCTCGAGGGAGCGCTCGAGGAGGTGCTCGTCGCGGTGCGCCGGGTGGTCGGCGACTGGGCGCCGATGCGCCAGCGGATCGCGGAGGTGGTCGCCGGTCTCGCCGAGCAGCCGCCGCCGCTCCCCGCCGACGAGCTCGCCGAGGGGCGCGAGTTCCTCGACTGGCTGGCCGACAACCACTTCACCTTCCTGGGCTACCGCGAGTACGACCTGGTCGAGGAGGAGGGCAAGAGCTACCTCCGCATCGTGCCCGGCACCGGCCTCGGCCTCCTCCGCGTGGTGCGCGACGACTCCGAGCGCCGCGGCGCCTCCCCGCTGCCCCGCGGCGTCGCCGCCTTCCTGCGCCGCCGCGAGCTCCTCATCGTCTCGAAGACCTACGCGCGGTCGCCGGTCCACCGGCCGGTGGCGATGGACTACATCGCGGTGCGCACCTTCGACGCCTCCGGCAAGGTGCGCGGCGAGCGGCGCTTCCTCGGCCTCTTCTCGTCCGCCGCCTACCAGCGCAGCCTGTCGTCGGTGCCGCTCCTCCGCCTCAAGGTGCGGCGCCTCCTCGACCGGCTGGGCTTCGACCCCCGCGGCCACAACGCGCGCACCCTGCGCCACCTGCTCGACACCTTCCCCCGCGACGAGCTGTTCCAGCTCTCGGACGACGAGCTGGCCGAGATCGGGCTCGGCATCCTGCGCCTCCAGGAGCGCGAGCGGGTGGCGCTCTTCGTGCGCAAGGACCCCTTCGAACGCTTCGTCTCGGCGCTCGTCTACGTGCCGCGCGACCGCTACTCGACCCGGCTGCGGCGCAGGATCGAGCGCCTCCTGGGCCGCGCCTTCGACGGCTCGGTGACCAGCTTCTCGACCCAGGTGGGCGACGCGCCGCTCGCCCGCGCCCACTTCATCTTCCAGACCCGCCCCGGCGGGGTGCCGCGCTACGACGTCCACGCGCTCGAGGCCGAGGTGGCGCTCCTCGCCAGCACCTGGGAGGACCGCCTGCGCGACGCGCTGGTGCGGGCGCACGGCGAGGAGGCCGGGCTGGCGCAGCTCCGCCGCTACGCCGACGCCTTCCCCCTCGCCTACCGCGAGGCGGTGGACGCCGACGAGGCGCTCCTCGACATCGAGGCGATCGAGGAGGTGGCGGCGGGCGGCGGCGGGCTCGCCACCCGCGTCTACCGGCCGCGCGGCGCCGCCGGCAACGAGGTGCGCTTCAAGGTCTTCCACCCGGCGCCGGTGCGCCCGCTCTCCGAGCTCCTGCCGCTGCTCGAGGACATGGGGCTCCAGGTGGTGTGGGAGGTGCCCTACGAGGTCGCCCCGCCGGGCGGCGGCAGCGTGTGGATCCGCGACTTCCTGCTCGCCAGCGGCGACCAGGTGGAGATCGATCTCTCGGCGGCCCAGGAGGCCTTCCGCCAGGCCTTCGCCCGGGTGTGGCGCGGCGAGCTGGAGAGCGACGGCTTCAACCGGCTGGTGGTCGCCGCCGGCCTCGACTGGCGCGAGGTCACCGTGCTGCGCGCCTACGGCCGCTACCTGCGGCAGATCGGCATCGCCTTCTCGCAGGACTACATGGCGGCGACGCTGGCCCGGAACCCGAAGACGGCGCGCCACCTGGTGGCGCTGTTCCAGGCCCGCTTCGACCCGGCGCTGGCGGACGCCGAGCGGGCGGAACGGATCGACGCCACCCAGAAGTCGCTGCGGCGCAGCCTCCAGCAGGTCGCCAACCTCGACGAGGACCGCATCCTCCGCCGCTTCCTCAACCTGATGCACGCCACCCTGCGCACCAACTACTTCCAGTACGGCGCGGACGGCGGGCCCAAGCCCTACCTCGCCTTCAAGCTCGACTCGAAGACGGTCCGCCGCCTGCCCAAGCCGGCGCCCCTCTACGAGATCTGGGTCTACTCGCCGCGCGTCGAGGCGATCCACCTGCGCGGCGGCAAGGTGGCGCGCGGCGGCATCCGCTGGTCCGACCGGCAGATGGACTTCCGCACCGAGATCCTCGGCCTGCTCAAGGC
>DATABP010000445.1:0-5696 GCA_036259515.1 Thermoanaerobaculia bacterium
GCCGGCGCCGCGGCGTCGCCCCCGCCGGCCAGCGCCTCGGCCACCGCCGGCAGGTAGATGACGTTGAACGTGAAGGCGACCTCGCCGGAGCGGAAGCTCTCCTGGTGGAGGTCGGGGACGCGGAAGGCGGGGTCGGCGAAGAGCGCGTCGAGCAGCTCGAGCACCGCCTCCGGCCGCCGCGCCACGGCGCTGATCGAGAGGTCGAAGCGCCGCTCCTCGCGGGCGCCGGCGGCGGTCGCCCGCACCGCGCGCCGCGGCTCCTCGGCGCCGATCTCGGTCGGGGCGAGCGAGATCAGCCGCACGTCCCGCGGCAGGATCTCCTCCAGGCGGTCGAAGAGCACGCTCCAGCCGAAGCTGCGGGCGGCGATCCGCTGGTTGAGGAAGGCGACGAGCTCGTTCTGCTGCGACAGGTCGGCGGTCTGGAGCTCGCGCGACAGCGCCGTCACCCGCCGCGCCTCGCCCTCGATCTGCGCCTCCAGGCGGTCGAGCTCGCCGGCGTTGGCGCCGCGCTGGACGAAGTAGCTCACGTAGAGCCAGCCGTTGAGGGCGGCGAGCGCCAGGCCGCCGGCGAGGAGGAGCAGCGCCGCCCGGCGCACCGGCCGCTCGTTGACGAACGGGCGGCGGGCGAGGTTGACCTCGGCGGGGCCGCGCCGGCGGCGGCGGCGCGGCAGCGACAGCTTGGGGAGCGCCAGCCGGCTCACGCCACCTCCCGCGCCACGGCGCCGAGGAGCGGCGCCAGACGGTTCCAGTCGGTGCGCGGCACCGCGGCGTCGAGCGGCGGCAGGTGGTCGCGGCCGACCGCCTCCGCGGGCGCGTCGAGCGCCTGCGCCAGCCGCTCGCTCCACGGGCCGCGCTCGGGGCCCGGCGCGGCGACCAGCGCGCGGCCGATCGGCATCCCCGGCACCTGCTCGGCGAGGAAGCCGCGGGTCAGCCGCAGGTCGCGCAGCACCAGCCCGTCGCGGGCGCCCTCCGGCATGCCGCCGGCGAGCGCCTTGTAGCGGTGGAGGACCGGCTCGCCGCCGCGCACGAAGGCGAGCGCGTAGCCGCCGTCCTCGACCAGGGCGACGGCGGTCAGCGTGTCGTCGGACAGCCGGCGGGCGAGCGCCGAGACCAGCGCCAGGCTGGCGCTGGTGATCCGCCCGAGCCGCACCCCGGCGGCCGCGAAGGCGTCCTCGATCTGGGCGAGGAGCGCCTCGCCGGCGAAGCCGAGGAGCACGCGGTACGGCTCGTCGTCGGGCTGCTGCGGCAGCGGCGTCAGCGACTGCGCGGTGAGCCGCAGCTCGTCGACCCGGAACGGCACCAGCCGCTTGAGCTTCCAGCGCAGCACCTCGTCGCCGCCGTCGGGCGGCGCGGCGAGGTCGGCGAAGGCGACCCGCAGCCAGGCGTCGGGGAGCACCAGCGAGGCCTCGCGCGGCGGGTGCGAGAGGCCCCCGACCAGCTCGGCGACGGCGGCGCGGAAGCGCTCCGCGTCGCGCGGCGGGCCGCCGAGCAGGCCCTCGTGGAAGGTGTCGGACGGCAGCGGCGTCTCGGCGGTCTCGCCCACCGCGTACACCTCGCCCTCGCGCCGGAAGCCGGCGTACGCGATCGACTGCGCGTCGACGCGGAAGGCGTGCGGAGGAGCGGCCACCGGGCCCAGGCCCAGCAGCCGCTCACTCCACGAAGGTGACTTTGTTGATCTCACGGAGGGTGGTGATCCCCGACAGTGCCCGCTCGACCGCCGACTCGCGGAGGAAGCTCATCCCCTCCTCCTTGGCGGCGCGCTTGATCTCCGACGCCGGCCGCTTCTCCAGGATGAGCTCGCGGATGTGGTCCGACAGGTCCAAGAGCTCCGACACCGCCAGCCGGCCGAGGAAGCCGGTGCCGTTGCACTCCACGCAGCCGGCCCCCTCGTAGAAGGTGTGGCCGGCGTGCGCCACCGGGTCGAGCCCGCTCTCCTCGAGGAGCTGCCGCGTCACCTCGATCGGCCGCTTGCAGTGCGGGCAGATCTTGCGCACCAGCCGCTGGGCGAGCACGCAGTTGAGCGCCGACACGAAGTTGTAGAGGTCGACGTTCATGTTGAGGAAGCGGCCGAGCACGTCGACCACGTTGTTGGCGTGCACGGTGGTGAACACCAGGTGGCCGGTCAGCGCCGACTGGATGGCGATCTGCGCCGTCTCCTCGTCGCGGATCTCGCCGACCATGATCTTGTCCGGGTCGTGGCGGAGGATCGAGCGCAGGCCGCGGGCGAAGGTCAGCCCCTTCCTCTCGTTGACCGGGATCTGAGTGATGCCGCCGAGCTGGTACTCGACCGGGTCCTCGATGGTGACGATCTTGTCCTCCGAGGACTGGATCTCGGAGAGGCAGGCGTAGAGCGTGGTCGTCTTGCCCGAGCCGGTGGGGCCGGTGACCAGCACCATGCCGTAGGGCTCGCGGATGAACTTGCGGAGCTTGCGCAGCGTCTCCGGGTCGAAGCCGAGGATGTCGAGACGGAGGTTCTTGAACTCCTTGTTCATCGACTCCTTGTCGAGGATGCGGATGACGCAGTCCTCGCCGTGCACCGACGGCATCACCGAGACGCGGAAGTCGATCGTCCGCCCCTTGAGCCGCAGCTTGAAGCGGCCGTCCTGCGGCACCCGCTTCTCGGCGATGTCGAGCTCGGCCATCACCTTGATGCGGCTGATGATCGTCTGGTGGTGGCGCTTGTCGATCGGCTCCATCGCCTGGTAGAGGACGCCGTCGATGCGGTACTTGATCACCACCTCGCTGTCGCGCGTCTCGATGTGGACGTCGCTCGCCCGCCGCTGGATGGCGTTGAAGATCGTCGAGTCGACCAGCTTGATGATCGGGCTGGTGTCCTGGGAGATGCGGTCGATCGACAGCACCTCCTCGCCGTCGTCGTCCTCGGAGACGAGCTGGATGCGGAAGTCCTCGGTCGCCTCGTCGAGCACCCGCTGGGCGCTCTCCGACTTCTGGAGGATCTCGTCGATCGCCGTCGGCACCCCGACCTTCGCCTCGATCGGCTGGCCGAGGAGGAGCTCGAGCTCGTCGAGCTTGACGACGTCGGTGGCGTCGGCCATCACCAGCGACAGCCGGCCGTCGAGCTGGCGCTCGGGGATGAACGAGTAGCGCAGCATCAGCTCGAAGGGGATGCGGCGGAAGAGGTCGTTGTCGATGCGGAAGCGGTTGACGTCGACGAACTCCAGCCCGTAGCGGGCGGCGAGCTCCTCGGCGTCGCGCCGCTCGCGCTCCTGGCGGGCGCGCGACTCCTCGATGGTCTCGGCGACCAGCGGCCGCGCGATGGCTCGTACTTGCGTTTCGACCGTCATCTCGTCTCTTCCAATCCTCTTCGCCCGCGCCCGTCCACCCTCCGCCCGCCGCGGCCTGACTTACTAACGAAGCTGCCGGGGTGAGCGTCTAACAACCGCCGCCGGAGCGGCCGACATTCCCTTTGCGGGCCGTCACATGCGCGTGTTCCCGGCCTCATCCGACCTGCCCCAGGGCGGCGAAGAGCGGCAGGTAGAGCGACAGCAGGATCACCGCGACGACGATGCCCATGAAGACCAGCATCGCCGGCTCGACGAGCGCGAGGATACGCTGCAGCCGCACCTCGATCCGCTCGTCGAAGAAGGTGGCGACGTTGGCGAGCATCTCGTCGAGCGCGCCGGTCGCCTCGCCGACCTTCGCCATGTCGATCGCCATCGGCGGGAACATGCCGCTCTCCTCGATCGCCTGGTGGAACGCCTTGCCCTCGCGCACCAGCCGGATCCTGGGCTCGATCGCGTCGCGCACGGCGGCGTTGCCCACCGCCTGGGTGGCGATCTCGAACGACGGCACGAGCGGCAGACCGCCCGAGAGCAGCGTCGAGAGCGACCGGCACAGCTCGGACAGCGCGAAGAGGTGCACCACCGGCCCGGCGAGCGGCAGCTTGAGCTTGACGCGGTCGACCGCCAGCCGCCCGACGGCGGTCCGCTTCCAGCGCGAGAAGAGGAACCAGCCGGCGGCCAGGGCGAGCACGATCCACAGCAGGTACTCGCGGACGAAGCCCGAGAAGCCGACGGTGATGCGGGTCAGGAGCGGCAGCTCGGCGTCGAGGCTGACGTAGAACTCGGTGAAGGTGGGCACCACCCGCACCGAGAGGATCATCAGCATGACGAAGGAGAGCGCGATCAGCACCGACGGGTAGATCAGCGCCGAGACGGCGCGCTTCCTGGCGTCGAGGACGAGCTGCTGGTAGCGGATGAAGCGGCGCAGCACGGTCTCGAGCTCGCCGCTCCGCTCGCCGGCCTTGAGCGAGGCCGGGTAGAGGCGCGGGAAGTGCTCGCCGTGGGCGGCGAAGGCCTCCGAGAGGTCCTGGCCCGAGCGCACCCGGTCGCGGATATCGGAGAGCACCTCGCGGAAGCGCGGCTTGTCGAGCCGCTCGAGCATCAGGTCGAGGCCCTGGAGCAGCGGCAGCCCGGCACGGAGCAGCGCCGCCAGCTCCTGGTTGAAGATCAGGAACTCCTGGGGGGTCAGGATGCGCCGGCCGCCGCCCCACCGCGGCAGGGCCAGCCGGCTGAGCCCGGAGCGCTCGACCGAGAAGACGTGGAGGCCCTGCTTCTCGAGGTCGTTCTTGAGCGCCTCGGCGTCCGGCGCCTGGTAGGTGCGCTCCAGGACGCGGCCCTCGGGGGTGCCGACGCGGGCGACGAATTCCATCGACGAAAGCTCTCCTCTGCTCGCTCGGGACGGCTACTGCCGCTCCGAAGGGCGCCGGACCTGGTGGCGGCAGGTCAGCACCACCATCAGCGCGGTGGGGCTGGTCTCGCTCTTCGACAGGCCCAGGCTGTAGGTCTCGTTGATCGTCAGCGTCAGGTTGGCGTGCACCATCGGCTCCTCGCGGCCGGCGCGGTAGACCCGGAAGTCGTGCAGCTTGATGCCGCCCCGCTCGTAGCGGCCGAGGCGGAAGCGCAGCGCGTAGCCGGCGCCCACCTCGTAGGTGATCTCTTCGCCCTCGTGCGTGCCGAGCTCGGCCTGGGCGACCAGCACGTAGACGTCGTAGGGGAGCACCTGGCGCAGCTCGGCGGCCAGCCCCTCGGGGATGGTTGTGCGCTCGGGCGGCGAGACGACGGTGCGCTCGGCGCGCACCAGCATCACCTCGAGGTCGAGTGGCATGACCGGCCGGTCGAGGCTGCGCAGCATCGGCACGATGCGCGCGATCCCCGCCATCGTGTCGCGCACCACCAGCGTCTTGCCGTCGCGCTCGACGAGGATCGAGCCGCGCGGCGACAGGAGCGGCCGGATCAGCGGCACCGCGTCGGCGGCGTCGCGGTACTGGAGCTCGTAGGCGTGGAGCCCCATCCGCGGCTGCGCCTGGGCGGACGCCGCCACCGGCAGGAGCAGCGACAGCACGAGCAGTGGGAGCTTGTGGATCAATTGCCGCCCTGCTGCGCCGACGGGCGGGCATTGATTCACGAACTCGGAGGAGAGCGGTTTCGCCATGACGGACGGCGGTGGAGGCGGCACGCCGGCCCCCGGCGCGGACGCGATCAGGTGCGGCGGCGGGCCGCCGCGCGGTGCAGGGACGCCGACGGCACGGCCTCAGACATCGAGCGTCTCGTCGACGACCATCACCACCTGGACGCCGCCGTTGCCCAGGCGGTAGACGTCGGCCGCGCTCGGGCGGCTGAGGTCCATGAACACAGGCTCGTCGGCGGCCGGCGCCGCCTCGGCCGGCAGCACCG
>DATABP010000446.1:0-3181 GCA_036259515.1 Thermoanaerobaculia bacterium
CCCCCCCCCCGGCTCGGGGCGCGAGGACACTGCGCCGAGGAAGATGCGCGCCGCGGCGACCGTGCCGTCCTCGGCCAGCCACACCGCGGCCGCCGCCGAGAGCACCGCGAAATCGATCGAGCCGCGCCGGCGCAGCTTCCAGAACGACTGCCGGCAGCGCGAGGCGGCGCCCTCGGCCGGCCGCTCGACCGCGACGCCGTCCGCGACGCCGCCGCGCTCGCCCGCAAGGCCGCCACGCCGATGGACAACACCGACTTCCAGGCGCAGTGGCGCGGCGCGGTGGTCGGCCGCTACGTCGAGGCGGCGCTCGCCGAGTGCGCCGGGCTGCCGCTCGAACGGCTGCCGCCGAAGCACGCGATGTGACGGGCTGCCGGCGCGACGCGGCGATCCGCCGCAGCGCCTCTGAAACCGGCGCCGCCCGTGCTCCGTAGGCCCCTGCGACACACGATCGGCCGCCGCCGCCCTCCCGCGCCGCGCGGCCTCTGATCCGGAGGAGATCGATCATGCGCAGCCCGCTTCGCCACCTCGCCCCGGCGGCCGCCGTCGCCGCCCTCGTCCTCGCCGCCGCCGCCCCGGCCGCCGCCGAGACGATCGAGAAGACCCTGGAGCAGACCTACCGCCTGGGCCGCGGCGGCCATGTGGAGGTCGAGAACGTCAACGGCGCCGTCGTCGTCGAGACCTGGGACCGGTCCGAGGTGCGGGTGCGGGCGACCAAGAAGGTGCGCGCCACGAGCGACGAGTCCGCCGCCGAGGCGATGGAGCGGATGCGCATCGTCGTCGAGGAGGGAGCGGGACGGCTGCGCCTCGTCACCCGCTACGGCGAAGCGGGCGACGGCTTCTTCGGCTGGCTGCGCGGGCACAGCGAGCGCGGCAGCATCTCCTACCACCTCACCGTGCCGCGCGGCATCCGGCTGGTCGCCGAGACGGTCAACGGCAGCGTCACCCTCCGCAGCGTCGACGGCGACGTGGCGGCGGAGACCGTCAACGGCTCGATCAAGGTGGAGGACGCCCGCGGCCGGCTCGACGCCTCGACCGTGAACGGCTCGATCAAGGTCGCGATGCGAGAGGTGGCGCCCGACGCCGACCTCGACTTCTCCACCACCAACGGCTCGGTGACCGTCGCGCTCCCCGCCGACGTGCGCACCGACCTCCGCCTGCGCACCACGAACGGCGGCATCGACGTCGATCTGCCGATGGAGGTCCACGACCGCTCGCGCCGCCGCCTCGACGCCACGCTCAACGGCGGCGGCGGCAGCGTGAGGGTGGAGACGACGAACGGGGCGATCCGCGTCGTCGAGAGCTGAGCGGGGCCCGCCCTCGGCGCACGGGGGGCGGGGGCGCGCCGGCGGCACCGGCGCCGTTAGACTCTCCGCCCATGTCCTCCTCCGCCCTCCCCTCGCGCGTCGACGTGCTGATCGCGGGCGGCGGGCCGGCCGGCGCCACCGCGGCGATCGCGCTGGCCCGCGCCGGGGTCGACGTGCTGCTCGTCGAGCGCGCCCGCTTCCCGCGCTTCCACGTCGGCGAGTCGCTCCTGCCGCGGCAGATGCGGGTGATCGAGGATCTCGGCCTCGCGGAGCGCCTCCCCGGCCTCGTCCGCCAGCGCAAGGTCGGCGCCGAGTTCGCCTTCGGGCACGCCGAGGAGAGCCTCCGCTTCCGCTTCACCGAGGGGCTGGTCGACGCCGAGCGCGAGACCTTCAACGTCGAGCGCGCCGCCTTCGACGCCTTCCTGCTCGACGAGGCGCGCCGCGCCGGCGCCGCCGTGGCCGAGGAGGCCGCCGTCCGCGAGCTCCTCCGGCTCGACGACGGCGGCGTCGCGGCGCGGATCGACGGCGCGGGCGGCGGCGGCGAGGTCGCCGCGCGCCTCCTCCTCGACGCCTCCGGCCAGTCGACCCTGGTCGGCAAGCACCTGGGCACCCGGCAGGTCGTCCCCGGCCACCGCAAGGTCGCCTACTTCGGGCACTTCCGGGGGGTCGAGCGGCTGCCCGGCGAGGAGGAGGGCCACCCCTGCGTGGTGATGATGGCCGACGGCTGGTTCTGGCTCATCGCCATCGACCCGGAGCGCACCTCGATCGGGCTGGTGATGGACGCCGAGGACGGGCGCCGGGTGGGCCGCGAGCTGGGCGTGGCGCCGGGGCGGATGCTCCGCTGGGCGATCCCGCGCTGCCCGTTCGTCGCCCGCCGCACCGCCACCGCCGAGCCGCCGGCCAGCAACCACGTGGCCGCCGACTTCAGCTACCGCTGCCGCCCCTACGCCGGCCCCGGCTACTTCCTGGTCGGCGACGCCGCCACCTTCCTCGACCCGATCTTCTCCACCGGCATCTGCCTGGCGATGGTCGGCGCCGTGGAGGCCGCGGCGGGGGCGCGGGCGATCCTCGGCGGCGCCGACCCCGAGCCGGTGCGCGCCGCCTACCGCGGCTTCGTCGAGGCCGGCACGGCGCCCTTCTTCCGCCTCGTCCGCCGCTTCTACCAGCCCGCCTTCCGCGACCTGATGATGGAGGGCGAGGGCCCGCTCGCCGTCCACCGCGCGCTCTACTCGATCCTCGCCGGGCACGTCTTCCCGCGTCCCGGCCTCCGGCTCTCCTGGCGGCTGGCGCTGATGGAGCTCCTGACCGAGGTCCAGGCGCGCTGGCCGATCGTGCCGCGGCGGCCGCGCGTCCACCTCCACCGCGCGGCCGAGCCGGCGGCGGCGGACGGCGGCTTCGCCGCCGCCGCGGCGGAGGCCGGACGGTGAGCCCCTCCGCGGTGGCCGACGGGCTCGAGCTCGGCGAGGTGGTGACCGACGCCGACGGCCACCGCGCCGAGCTGGTGGTGGCTCCCGCGTCGCCCTGGCTCGCAGGTCACTTCCCCGGTCACCCGGTGCTGCCGGCGGTCGCCCAGCTCGCCGTCGCCGAGCGCCTGCACCGGGCGGCCGAGGAGCGCGGCCAGCTCGCCGGCGTCGACGCGATGCGCTTCGCGGCGCCGGTCGCCCCCGGCGACCGACTGGTCGCCCGGCTGACCGCCTGCGACGAGGACGGCCGGGCGCGCTGGCGGCTCGAGCGGGCCGACGGCGGCGAGGTGGCGACCGGCACGCTGGTCTGGGGATCGCCCTCGGCCGACGCGGTGGCCGATCCGCCGGAGCCGATCCCCGGCGTCGACGACGGCGCGCCGGCCGCGCTGCCGCACGCCGGCGCGGCGCGGCTGG
>DATABP010000447.1:0-2687 GCA_036259515.1 Thermoanaerobaculia bacterium
GTCGCCGTCGAGGTCGCCCTCGCGGTCGATCCAGTCGAGCGCCGCCTCGACGTGCGGCCACAGCCGCTCGAAGAAGGCGCGGTCGCCGGTGCGCTCCCAGGCGCGGCCGGCGAGGAGCACGAAGAGCGGCGTCGAGTCGACGCTGCCGTAGTAGCGGGCGAACGGCACCTCGCCGAGCGCCGCCATCTCGCCCATCCGCAGCTCGTGGACGATCTTGCCGGGCTCGGCGTCCTGCTCGGGCACCGTCTCGGTGGCCTGGCGGGCGGCGAGGAAGGCGAGGACGCCCTTGGCCAGATCGGGGTAGGGGACCAGCCACTCGAGGGCGGTGATCAGCCCGTCGCGGCCGAACGGCGTGCTGTACCAGGGCACGCCGGCGTAGGGGTACGGGCCGTCCGACGTCTCGGTGATCAGCAGGTGGAGGTCGGCGACGCCGCGCGCCAGCCAGGCGTCGAGCTGCTGGTTCGAGGTGGAGACCCAGGCCATCGCGGAGCGGCGGCGGGCGGCCTCGGCGGCCAGCTCCTCGCCGGCGATGGCGCAGGAGCGGCGGTCGTCCGGCGCCGCCGGGCCCTGACAGAGGAGGCGGACCTCGATCGTCTGCTCCTCGCCCGGCGCGAGCTCGAGGCGGAAGCCGGCGCGGCCGGCGGAGAGCTCGACGGGCGGCGGGTCGAAGCGGAGCTCCGACACCCGCCGCGCCCCGTCGAGGCCGCGGTAGGGGAGGCGCACGCGGTGCCCGTCCACCTCCGCCTCCTCGCGCGTGCCGCGGCGCTCGCGGCGGATGCCGCGCACCTCGAAGAGGTCGGCGAAGTCGGCCGCGAAGTGGTAGGAAAAGGGGAGCGTCACCTTCGTCTCGCCGAAGTTGCGGATCAGCAGCCGCTCGGAGCAGCAGGCGTCCCACAGCAGCACCCGGCGCTGGAGATGGACGGTGCCGCGGGAGACGGTCTGGCGGGCGTCGGCGGCCTCGGCCACGAGGTCGGGGTTGGTGAGGTCGACGGCGAGGAGCGGCGCCTCGTCCTCGACCCCGGACGACAGGAACAGCGGCCGCGACGTGCCGAGCCGCAGCCAGAAGGCCGACAGGTACCGCGTCCCCGCGTGGTACAGCCCCTCCTCGCCCATGCCCAGCGGCTTGATGTCGCCGTAGTGGTCGAAGACGGCGAAGGTCTCGCCGTGCTTGAGGACCCGCGTCCGCTCGTCGGCGAGCGACGAGGTGGCGAGGATGTAGAAGCGGTCCTCGTGGAGCAGGAGGTCGGGGAAGGCGGCGTGCCACTCGTCGGGCGTGCGGCGGAGGACCTCGACCTCGCCGGCGGCGGCCTCGCGGGTGCGGTGCTCGCTCACTGCTGCACCAGGGCCAGGGCGGCGGGGACCGCCGGACGCACCGGCGGGGCGAGCGCCGGGCGCCGCTCGGCGATCAGCCGCTCGTAGAGGGCGAGGTAGTCGTCGGCCATCCGCGGGGTGCTGAAGCGCTCCTCGAACACCTCGCGGCAGCGGCGGCGCGAGAGGGTGCCGATGCGCTCGACCGCCGCCGCGGCGGCCTCGACGCTGTCGACCAGAAAGCCGGTCACGCCATCCTCGAGCACCTCGGGCACGGCGCCGTGCGGCCAGGCGACCACCGGCGTGCCGCAGGCGAGCGCCTCGATCGTCACCAACCCGAACGGCTCCGGCCAGTCGATGGGGAAAAGGAGCGCGCGGGCGCCGCCGAGGAGCTCCTGCTTGCCGTCCTCGCCCACCTCGCCCAGGAGCTCGACGTGCGGGTCGTCGAGGAGCGGTCGGACCTCTTCGTAGTAGTCGCGTTCCTTCGCCTCGATCTTCGCCGCCACTCTGAGCGGCAGGTCGACGCGGCGGGCGATCTCGATCGCGCGGTCGATCCGCTTGTCGCGACAGATGCGGCCGAGGAAGACGAGGTACTCGCCGGGCCGCTCCTCGCCGTGGAAGAGGTCGAGCGGCAGGCCGTGGTGGACGGTGCCCAGCCAGCGGGCGAAGGGGAGCGGCGCGCGCTGGGCGTCGGAGATCGACACCAGCGGCACGTCGCAGAGCTCGGTGTAGAGCGGCGCGAGATCGGGCAGGTCGAGCCGCCCGTGCGTCGTCGTCAGGTGCGGCGTGTCGAGCCGGCGTGCCAGCGGCAGGTGGAGGGGCTCGGTGTGGAAGTGGACGACGTCGAAGTCCGCCGCCCGCTGCGCCACGCGCTCGAGCTGCAGCACCTGGTGGGGCAGATGGTCCTGCGACGCGGTGTCGAGGCGCAGCCCGCGGCGGCAGATCGGCACCAGCTCGGCCGAGGTCTCGGAGTCGCCGCTGGCGAAGAGCGTCACCCGATGGCCGCGGCGGACCAGCTCTTCGGTGAGGAAGTGGACCACCCGCTCGGTGCCGCCGTAGCCCTGCGGAGGGACGCTCTCTTCGAGCGGGGCGACCTGTGCGATCCTCATACGGCGACCTCCGACGGCCGCGGCGCCGGAAGCGGCGCCGCCGAGGCTTCGGAGGTTGCAAACGGAGTTCCCGCGGCGCGGAGGCGGGCGGGAGGCGGCCCGGTACCCCTTCAAACGAAAAGGCCGCCCCGGAGGGCGGCCTCTCGCCGGCTCGTGGGGAACGAGCTCGGGCTTACTGCAGACGGACGACGTTTTCGGCCGCCGGGCCCTTCTGCCCCTCGACGATGTCGAACTCCACCCGGTCACCCTCGTTCAGCGTGCGGAAGCCGC
>DATABP010000448.1:0-6391 GCA_036259515.1 Thermoanaerobaculia bacterium
CTCCCCGGCGGCGGCCGGGGGAGGGGAATGGCTGGCGCCGTCCGGCGCTTTTGCTGTAGGTTCGTCGATCGGCAATCGCCGCCCCCGCAAATCCCAGGAGCACGGCAGTTCCAGGAGCACGGCAGATGGCAGGGCACAGCAAGTGGGCCAACATCCAGCACCGCAAGTCGGCCCAGGACGCCAAGCGCGCCCGGCGCTGGACGAAGATCTTGAAGGAAGTGATGGTGTCGGCGCGGCTCGGCGGCGGCGATCCCGCCGGCAACCCGCGGCTGCGCGCCGCCATCCAGGACGCCCGCGGTGACAACGTCCCCAACGACACCATCGAGCGGGCGATCCTCAAGGGCACCGGCGAGCTCGGCGGCCAGTCGTTCGAGGAGATCGTCTACGAGGGCTACGGCCCGGGCGGCGTCGCGGTGCTCGTCGAGGCGGCGACCGACAACCGCAACCGCACCGCCGGCGAGGTCCGCCACCTCTTCTCGCGCCACGGCGGCAGCCTGGGGGAGAGCGGCTGCGTCGCCTGGATGTTCGATCAGCGCGGCTACTTCGCCATCGCCCGCGAGGGCATGGACGAGGAGGCGGTGATGGAGCTGGCGCTCGAGCTCGGCGTCGACGACCTCGACACCGAGGGCGAGGAGTACGAGCTCTACACCGCCAAGGACGACTACGCGCGGGTGCGCGAGGAGCTCGAGCGCCGCGGCGTGCCGACCACCGCCCGGGAGCTGGCGATGGTGCCGTCGAGCTCGATCGACGTCTCCGGCGACGACGCCGCGCGCGCCGTCCGCCTGCTCGAGGCGCTCGAGGAGCACGAGGACGTGCAGAAGGTGTGGGCCAACCTGTCGATCGACGAGGCGGCCCTGGCCGCGTCGGCGTGAGCCGGTCCGAGGCGCCCGCCGCGCGGCATGCTGATCCTGGGAGTCGATCCGGGCAGCCGCGCCACCGGCTGGGGCGCCATCCGCTGCGACGGCCCCGAGGTGCGGCTGGTCGAGGCGGGGACGCTGACGCCGCCGGCCGCCGATCCGCTGCCGCGCCGGCTGGCGGCGCTGGCCGCCGGGATCGGCGAGATCGCCGACCGGCTGCGCCCCGCCACCGCGGTGCTGGAGTCCCCCTTCCACGGAATGAACGCGCGTTCGCTGATTGTTCTGGCGCAGGCTCGGGGCGCGTTGATCGCCGCCCTCGCCGCGCGCGACGTCGAGGTCCGCGAGTTCACCCCGGCGGAGGTCAAGTCGGCGGTGGCGGGCAGCGGGCGGGCGGGCAAGCCGGAGGTGGCGCGGATGGTGCGGCTGCTGCTCGCGATGCGGGGCGACGGGGCGGGCGCGGCGCTCTCGACCGACGCCAGCGACGCCCTGGCGGTCGCCCTCTGCTGCGCCCGCCGCTTGCGCCACGACCGGATTTCGGAGCTTCATGGTCGCTCTAAATGACCGGGCGGCAAGGAGATACCCGGGTGCCGCCGGCGACGGCGGGGCACCCTCGGCTATGTTAGGATCGCCCTTACGCCTCGACGAAGCGGCGCTCGCTCCCCTCCCGTGGGAACGCCGTTCGGTGGCGCTGTGGGCGTTGAGCAGGCTCTCTGAAGCAGGCCCCGCGGCCCTGCATCACGGGAACTCGGCCCGCATCCGGCGGGTCTAACTCATCGGCAGAGGAGGACGACAGTGGCTGATTTCGGCGGAACGTTCATGGGGTACATGCGCGACGGGGGCCCGGTGATGTGGTTCCTCCTGGCCCTCTCGATCATCGCCCTGGCCTTCATCATCGAGCGCTTCGTCGCGCTGCGGCGGGCCAGGATCAACGTCAACGAGTTCCTGGCCAAGATCCGCAAGGCCCTGATCGTCAACCACTCGGTGCGCGAGGCGATCAAGATCTGCGAGCAGTACCGTGGCCCGGTCGCCTCGATCATGAAGGCCGGCCTGCTCAAGTACGGCCAGCCCAAGGAGGACATCGAGAAGACGATCGAGAACGCCGCCCTCTACGAGATGGGCCGCCTCGAGCGCGGGCTGGTGGTGCTCGCCACGGTCGCCAACATCGCCCCCCTCCTCGGCTTCCTCGGCACCGTGACGGGCATGATCAACGCCTTCGACGCGTTGATGGAGGCGGGCCTGACCAATCCCGGGCTGGTCGCCGGCGGCATCTCGGAGGCGCTGATCACCACCGCCGCCGGCCTGATCGTCGCCATCCCGGTCCAGATGGCCTACAACTACTTCATGACCCGCATCAACCGCTTCGTGCGCGACATCGAGACGGCGACCAACATGCTGCTCGAGACCTTCATCGAGATGGACCGCGCCGGGATCAGCGCCGAGCGCGCCGCCGCCGCCGACACCTCGACCGCGGCCGCGGTGAACACCGCCGCGCCGGCGGGCGCCGTCAAGCCGACGACCGCCGCCGCCACCCCGGTCAAGAAGTGAGCCCGACGGGAGACGCATGAGACTCCACGTACGCCAGCGGCAGGACTCGGTCATCCCGACCGCGACGATGGCCGACATCGCGCTCCTGCTGATCATCTTCTTCATCGTCACCTTCCAGGTGGAGGTGGACAAGGCCCAGGTCGAGCTGCCGTCCACCGGCATCCGGCTCGAGGTGCCGAAGGAGTCCGCCTACATCTCGGTGACCGAGAACGGGGAGATCCGCGTCTCCTCCGGGGACGAGATCAGCGTGCCGGTCGGCGGTCCCGACGACGTGCTGTCCTTCGCCGCCACCGTGGTCGCCCAGGACCCCCAGAAGCCGTTCGTGCTCAAGGCCGACGAGCGGACCCGCTACCAGATGGTCGATCAGGTGATCGACGCCTTGAAGCAGGCCAAGGCACGGACGATCTACCTGCTCTCCGAACAGGAGAGCGTGCAGGTCTCCGGCGGCGGCGGCTAGACCAGGAAGGGAGCGCCCATGCAGATCCGCCGCAAGAAGTCCAAGGTCTCCGACGAGATCCCGACCGCCACCATGGCGGACGTCTCCTTCCTGCTGATCATCTACTTCATGGTCACCTCGACCTTCGCGGCCACCCGCGGGCTCGACTTCGCGCTCCCCGAGCAGGAGGACAACCCGCCGCTGATCGAGAAGGAGGAGTCGGTCCTCATCGAGATCCAGGCGGCCGGCAACATCGTCGTCGACCAGCAGCCGATGGAGCTCGGCGACATCCTCGAGTACCTCGAGCCCAAGCTCGAGGCGAACCCGATGAAGCCGGTGATCATCCGCCCCGACCCCAACGCCCCGTACGGCCGCATGGTCGACGTCTTCGACGAGCTGCGCGCCGGAGTCGAGCAGGGCATCGAAGTCAAGAACATCTCGATCCCGACGCAGCGCGAGATCGAGGCCTTCTGGTACTGATCCAGAGAAGGAGGCACCATGGCCAAGGACGACAAGCCGCGCGCCGCCGACCAGGCGCCCGCCCAACAGGGGATCGCCGGGTCCTCCCTCGACACCTTCGCGGCGGAGTACGACGAGGACAAGCGGACCATGCGGTGGGCGGTGGGGTTCGCGATCGTCATCCACCTCGTCATCCTCGCCATCCACCTGCCCGACATGGTCTCGGCCGAGCAGCCCGAGGCCGAGAAGCAGAAGGTCTACGTGGTGCAGCAGGTGCGCTTCCGGCCGCCGCCGCCGCAGAAGCAGCAGGAGATCCCCAAGCCGAAGGCGAAGAAGGTGCCGATCCCGGACCCGACGCCCGACGAGCCGGAGCCGATCCGCACCCCGGACGAGATCCAGCCGGAGATCGACCTGCCGGAGACGGACATCATCTTCGACATCCCGGAGGGTCCGCCGCCGTCCGAGCCCGAGGGGCCGATCCACGTCGGCGGCGACGTCAAGGCGCCGGTCAAGGTCAGCGCCCCGCAGCCGCAGTACACCGAGATCGCCCGCAAGGCGCGCATCCAGGGCGTGGTGATCGTGCAGGCGATCATCAACAAGCAGGGCGACGTCACCGACGTCAAGGTGTTGAAGGGCCTGCCGATGGGCCTCGACGAGGCGGCGGTCGACGCCATCCGCAAGTGGAAGTTCGAGCCGGCGACGCTCAACGGCAAGCCGGTCGACGTCTACTACAACCTGACGGTGAACTTCACCCTCCAGTAGGCTAAGCTCCGATTCATGGCGTTCCAGGGCTCGCTGCGCGAGCTCCCGCTGCCGGACATCGTGCAGCTCGTGTCGGTGTCCGGCAAGACCGGCCGCTTCGCTCTCCGCCGGGACTCCCATCCCGGCGGAGAGATCTATCTGCGCGGCGGCCAGATCGTCCACGCCCGGGTCGGCGACCTGGAGGGCGAGGAGGCGGTCTACGAGCTGGCGATCTGGCCGGAGGGCGACTTCACCTTCCACGCCGGCGAGGACAGCCCGCGCGCCACCATCCAGAAGTCGAACACCAACCTGCTGATGGAGGCGGCGCGCCGCATCGACGAGTGGCAGGTGCTGTCGAAGCGCATCCCGTCGACGCGGCTGGTGCCGGTGTTCACCGACCAGGGGATGACCACCTCGGTGTCGCTGACCGCCGCCGAGTGGCGGCTGGTCTGCAAGATCGACGAGCGGCGGACGATCGACGACGTCGCGGCCTCGCTCGGGCAGAGCCCCTTCGACACCTGCAAGCTGCTCTACGGCCTGGTCACCTCCGGCCTGGTGGCGCTCAAGGAGGACCTCTCCTGGCTCTCCGTCGACCGTCTCCAGGGGATGACGGTGGAGAAGCAGCGGGAGGTCTTCGAGGGCATCCACCGGCAGGCGGCGACGCTGCTCGCCGACGGCGGCCGCCGCGACGACCTCGAGGCCGCCTACCGCGCCGCCCGCGGCGAGCTCGACGCCGGCCGCGGCAGCGACGCGGTCGTCGACCTGGTGCGCTCCGAGGAGAAACTGGTCTCGGCGGCCCTCGGGCCGAACCAGTCGAAGGTGTTCCTCGGCCGCGTGCAGCAGCTCCTGGGCGCCGGCTGAGCGAGGCCCCGGCCGCGCCGGCCGGGGGGCGGGGGGGAATAGTGGCACGTTCTTTGCCGTTGTGGCCATCGCATCGTGGAGGCCAGCCGAGTCCGCGGACGAAGCCCCGGAGCCCCGGCAGGCCCTGCATCGAAGATGAGCGGGTCGAAAGGAGAACCGAGCATGCGTAGGATCACGAGCTGGACTCTCGCGGCGGTCGTCGCCCTCGGCGGCGCCGGTCTCGCCGAGGCGGGCTGGGAAGAGGGCGTTGCGGCGTTCAAGGCGAACAACTTCCAGGCCGCGGCGACGGAGTTCGCGGCGGTGGTCGAGAAGCAGCCGGAGTTCGCCGGCGGCCAGTACATGCTCGGCATCGCGCTGCTCAAGCTCGACCGCGCGCAGGACGCGCTGACCAACCTGCGCAAGGCCTACGAGCTCGAGCCGGCGAACCGCACCTACCAGCTCGCGCTGGGCCAGGCGTACCTCGCCGCCGAGCGCTTCGCCGACGCCGCCCAGATGCTGCAGAAGATCGATCCGGCGGCGCTGCCCAAGCAGCAGCAGGACGAGTACCACCAGATGCTCGCCGTGGCGCTCTCCCGCAGCGGCAACAGCGAGGCCGCGCTCGGCGCGCTCAAGAAGCTGACCGAGACCGAGCCGAACAACTCCGACGCCTGGTACCGCTACGGCACCGCCGCCTTCAACGCCGGCGACACCGCCGCCGGCGTCGCGGCGCTCGAGAAGGCGGTCGCGCTCGACGGCGCCAACGTGACCAAGAAGGAGGCGCTCGCCAAGGCGCTCCTCCGCCAGGCGCGCGAGACCCAGGGCGACCGCAAGCAGGCGGTCTACGAGAAGGCGGTGCGGGTGGCGAGCGAGCTGGCGACCGCCAGCGCCAGCTACGAGAACACGCTCCTCCTGGGCGAGCTGCAGCTCGGCGCCGGCAAGTACGCCGAGGCGGTCGCCACGCTGAAGAAGGCCGCCGCCGCGAACGGCGCCCAGTGGTTCCCGCACTTCTACATGTCGCAGGCGCAGACGCTGCTCGGCGACTACACCGCCGCCGAGGCCTCGGCGCAGGCGGCGCTCGAGCTGGCGCCGAGCGCGAAGGAAGAGCAGATGGTGTGGAAGCAGATCGGCTTCGCCCGCGAGAAGCAGCGCGACTACGAGGGCGCCAAGGAGGCGTACCGCAAGGGCGGCGACACCCAGAGCGTGGCCCGGGTCGAGCAGAACGAGCAGATCGCCGGCGAGAACCAGCAGATCGAGCAGGAGAACCAGCGCATCGAGGAGATGGAGGCCGAGCGCCGCCGCCTCGAAGAGGAGCTCCGCGAGCTCGGCGGCCCGCCGCGTCGCTGATCCCTCTCCACCACCAACGCCGGCTCGCACCCGCCGAGCCGTCCCGAGCCGGCGTTGGTGGTGGAGAGGGATCAGCGACGCGGCGGGCCGCCGAGCTCGCGGAGCTCCTCTTCGAGGCGGCGGCGCTCGGCCTCCATCTCCTCGATGCGCTGGTTCTCCTGCTCGATCT
>DATABP010000449.1:0-2433 GCA_036259515.1 Thermoanaerobaculia bacterium
GCGGACGACGCGGGGTTGTCGGACAACTCGCTGGCCGGCGTCGCCCGTTGGCAGGCGGTGCAGGACGCCACCCTGGCCGAGCTCCGGGCGATCTCTCCCGACGGCCTGTCCCCCACCGCCCGCCGCACCCGGCGGTTCCTCATCGACCTGCTCGACGCCGCGGTGGGCAAGCGGGTGTGCCGCGACGAGCTGTGGGCGGTCTCCCCCACCTACACCGGGTGGCAGGCGGGGTTCGCCTACCTGGCCAGCATCCAGCCGGTCGCCACTGCCGCCGATCGGCAGGCGGCGCTGGCGCGGTTCGGGGCCCTGCCCGGCTGGATCGACGAGGAGGTCGAGAACCTACGCCGCGGGCTCGAGCTGGGCTACACGGCGCCGCGGATCAACGTCGAGCGGGTGATCGAGCAGATGGACTCACTGACCGCGGGGCCGCCGGCGGACTCGCCGTTCTACAGCCCGGCCGAGCGCGCCGGGAACGATCCGGACTTCGCGCGCCGGATGGGCGACACGATCGAGGAGGGGATCGATCCGGCAATCCGCCACTACCGCGAGTTCCTGGCGAACGAGTACCTGCCGCGGGCACGCGAGGAGATCGCGGTGACCGCCAACCCCGGCGGCGAGGACTGCTACCGCGCCTCGGTGCGCTACCACACGTCGGTCGAGATGGGCCCGCAGGCGATCCATCGGCTCGGGCTCGACCAGATGGCGAAGATCGCCGCCCAGATGCAGCGGATCGGCGCCCAGAGCTTCGGGACCGGCGACGTCCGCGAGCTGCTCGAGTTGGTGACCACCGATCCGCGGTACACCTTCGACTCGCGCCAGGAGATGGTCGACTACGCCGAGGCCGCCGTCCGCCGCGCCGAGCAGGCGGTGCCACGGTGGTTCGGCCTGGTGCCCGACGCCGAGGTGGTGGTGGTGCCCTATCCGGAGTTCCGCGAGCGCTCGGCGCCGGGGGCGGAGTACAGCTCGGCCTCGGACGACGGCAGCCGCCCCGGCACCTTCTACATCAACACCTACGAGCCCGAGAGCCAGAGCAAGGCGGGCATCGAGGCCACCGCCTTCCACGAGACCTACCCCGGCCACCACCTGCAGGGCTCGATCGCCAAGCAGTTCGCCACCGGCCACCCGGTGCAGCGCTACTTCGGCACCTCCGGCTTCTCGGAGGGCTGGGGGCTCTACTCGGAGCGGCTGGCCGAGGAGATGGGGATCTACTCCGGCGACGTCGATCTCCTGGGCCTGCTCTCGAACGAGGCGTTGCGCGCCGCGCGGCTGGTGGTGGACTCGGGGATGCACGGGCTCGGCTGGAGCCGACAGCAGGCGATCGACTACGTGCTCGCCCACACCGCCGAGCCCCCCACGCGTGCGGCGGCCGAGGTCGACCGCTACATCGCGGTGCCCGGCCAGGCCACGGCCTACATGATCGGCAACCTCGAGATCCGCCGCCTGCGCGACCTCGCAGAGCGCGAGCTGGGCGAGGGCTTCGACGTCGGGGAGTTCCACGACCGGGTGCTCGAAGACGGCGCGGTCACCCTCCCCATGCTGGCCGACAAGATCCAATCCTGGATCAGCGACGAGAAGGCAGCGGGGGCTCCGGGAGGCTGACCGGCGGCGGCCACCGCCGACGTGCGTAGCGGCCGGTCTCCGTGCCAGCCGTTTCGGCGAGGGCACCACAGGGGCTCTCGGGAATCGCATGGTGGGGACCTTTGCCGAACGCCGCCTGAGGGCGGCCGCTACGGGCGCTCTCGAGATCCCGCGCCCGGGCCGCTAGCTAGCTCTTGAGAACCTTCAGGCTGCGGGCTCAGGGCACGCACCCGCCCTCCACATGCTTGCGGCTCATCGCCTTGCGCATGTAGCGAGGGATACCGGCCGCGGGAAGCCTGCCGGCGACTAGCCCATTCGGTCTGCTAGCCTGTACCGGAATCCTCGGAAGGTCAGGTCAACAAGTGCAGGAACCGTCCAAGCTCAAGCGCCTGGTTTCGGACCTCATCGACAAAGCAGTGGCTGTCGCTCGGCGCCGATATCAAGGGCGACGCCTACGAGGGGCCGCTCGAGACCATCACCCGGCTCGCCGGGCGCGAAGGGGACGGAGCGATGAAACCGATTCGCACCCAGGGCCGGCCGCGGCAGGCGCCTTGCTCGGAAAAGGGGGGTGCGCTCATGCTCAAGTTCATCTCCGACGCCTTGGAGGAACAGCCATGAGAGTTTCTCCGTCGCTTGCGCGGGCTTCACGAGGGGATTCGCGTGCGCAATGACTTGGTCGTTCTGAAGCGCGAGGGGCTCTATGAGCTGGTCTGGAGCCGCCCCGTGAGTAGTGTGGCTCAGGACTACGGCCTCTCGGACGTCGCGCTGGCGAAAATCTGCCGCAGGATGGGCATCCCGCTTCCCGGCCGCGGCTATTGGGCAGGTCATGCTGCCGGCAGGAAGGTCACCCGCGTC
>DATABP010000450.1:0-1826 GCA_036259515.1 Thermoanaerobaculia bacterium
CGGCGAGCATCCCGGCGCCTGGCTCGCCACCGGGGCGGCGGAGAAGGACCTCACGCTGGACATCGCGCTCCGCCTGCGCGAGCTCCTCGCCGAGGCCGGCTTCGAGGTGGCGATGACGCGGCAGGACGACCGCCAGGTCAGCCTCGAGGAGCGGGCGCGCCTCGCCAACGCCGCCGACGCCGACCTCTTCGTCTCGATCCACGTCAACTGGATCGTCGACCGCGACGTGCGCGGCGTGGAGACCTACTACCTGGGCGCCACCGACGATCCCTTCGTCACCCGGCTGGCGGCGGCGGAGAACGTCGACTCCGGCTACTCGCAGGCGGATCTCAAGCCGCTTCTCGCCTCGGTCTACGCCGGGCTGCGCGACGACGCCTCGCGGCGGGCGGCGGCGGAGATCCAGCGCGCGCTCCTGCGCTCGCTGCGCTCGGTGAACCCGGCGATCGCCGACCGCGGGGTGAAGACGGCGCCGTTCCTGGTCCTCGCCGAGACCGAGATGCCGGCGGTGCTCGCCGAGGTGTCGTGCCTTTCCAACCGCGAGGAGGCCGAGCTCCTGGGCCGGCCCCTGTACCGTCAATACATCGCCGAGGCCCTCGCCGCCGGCATCGTCCGCTTCGCCGGAGGCCGGAAGCCTTCGGCGGCGGGCGCCGCGGCGGCCGGGTGAGGAGCGTTCGATGAGCGAGAAGGAGAGTCTGAAGGTGGGGATCGACCTCGGGACCTCGCGGTCCTCGGTGACCGCCTCGAACGGCGAGCGCCACGTGGTCGAGAGCTACGTCGGCTGGCCGGCCGACATGGTCGCCCGGAAGGTGCTCAAGAAGGACGTGCTGGTGGGCCGCGACGCGCTCGACAACCGCACCATGCTCGAGCTCCACCGGCCGCTCGAGGAGGGGCTGATCAAGGAGGGCTCGAGCCGCGACGAGGCGGCGGTGCGCGAGCTGCTCCGTCACCTCCTGGCGCTGGCCGGCGCCGGCGAGACGAAGAACGGGCGCCGCGTCCACGCCGTGGTCGGCGTGCCGGCGTCGACGCTGCGGGTCAACAAGCTCAGCGTGCGCAAGGCGATGGACGACCTCGTCGACTCGCTGATCATCGTCTCCGAGCCGTTCGCCGTCGCCTACGGTCTCGAGGCGCTGCTCCACACGATGGTGATCGACATCGGCGCCGGCACGGCCGACTTCTGCGTCATGCGCGGCCGGCTGCCCGGCGAGGAGGACCAGCGCACGCTGACCACCGCCGGCGACTGGCTCGACGAGCAGCTCCTGACGCAGATCCGCGAGCGCCACCCGGAGGCGAGCTTCACCATCCACATGGTGCGGCAGTGGAAGGAGCAGCACAGCTTCGTCGGCGAGCCGAAGGCGCCGGTCAAGGTCACCGTGCCGGTGGCCGGCAAGCCGACCGAGATCGACGTCACCCAGCCGATGCGCGCCGCCTGCGAGGCGCTCCTGCCGCCGCTCGTCGAGACGATGCTCGACCTCCTCTCCCGCGTCGACCCCGAGTACCAGGAGCGGGTGCGCAACAACGTCGTCCTCGCCGGCGGCACCTCGCTGATCCGCGGCCTCGACAAGCGGCTGGAGGCCGAGCTGGCGCAGGTCGGCGGCGGGCGGGTGAGCCGCGTCTCCGACCCGGTGTTCGCCGGCTCCGACGGCGGCCTGTCGATCGCGCTCGAGGCGCCGGAGGCGGACTGGGAGCGGCTGTCGCGGTGAGCCTCTGAGCCGGGCGCCCGCCGCGGCGCCCGCTCGTCCCTGGCACAGCCTTGGCAAAGGCGCTCGGCGTCCGCCGCCGGGCGGCGGCTGGAAACGCCGAGGAGGAACAGGGATGAGCATCGTTTC
>DATABP010000451.1:0-2612 GCA_036259515.1 Thermoanaerobaculia bacterium
TTCCCCGGCGCGCGCCGGCGCGACGCCTGGTCACCGCGCGCCGGCGCCGTGCTGCGCCTCGCCGAGGACCGCCCGTGGATCGCCTTCGCCGAGTGGTCGCGGGCCTTCAAGGCGCCCACCCTCGACCAGCTCTTCGATCCCCGGCCGCTGCCCGACGGCGCCGGCGGCACCTTCACCCTCGCCAACCCGGCGCTGGTGCCGCAGCGGGCGGAGACGGTGGAGGCGGGGCTGCGCGGCGTCGGCCCCGGCGGCGGCTGGCACCTCGCCGCCTACCGCACCGCGGTCGAGGACGAGATCGACTTCGACCCCGCGACCTTCCGCTACCTGAACCTGGGCGCCACGCTCCACCGCGGCGTCGAGGCCGGCGGCGAGCTGTGGCGCGGCCGCCGCGGCCGGGTGGAGGTCGGCTGGGAGTGGAACGAGGTCTTCGCCCGCGACGGCGAGAACGCCGGCCGGCAGCTCAAGAACGTGCCGGAGCACACCGGGCGGCTGGTCGGCGTGGCGCGGCTGCCGTGGGCGCTCGACCTCGGCCTCACCGTCCGCCACCTCGCCGGCCGCCACCTCGACGACGCCCACCGCTTCCCGCTGCCGGACGCCACCCTCGTCGACCTGCGGCTGGCGCGTCGGCTCGGCGCCTTCGAGCTCCGGCTCGACCTCTCGAACCTGCTCGACGACGACGTGCTGTGGGTCGGCCACGCTCTTCCCGACTTCGCCGGCGGCGAGGTGCCGTACGCCTTCCCGGGGCATCCGCGCGCGGTGCTGGCCGGCGTGCGGTGGACGGGCGGGAGGCGCTGAGCTACGCCACCTGGGTGCCGGCGATCCCCTCGCCCTCGACCTCCTCCTCGCCCTCGCGGTCGGCCTCGGCCGCGTCGCCGAGGTCGAAGCGGACGCCCTGGGCGAGCGGCAGCTCGCTGCCCCAGTTGAGGGTGCAGGTCTGACGGCGCATGTACTGCTTCCAGGAGTCCGAGCCCGCCTCGCGGCCGCCGCCGGTCTCCTTCTCGCCCCCGAAGGCGCCGCCGATTTCGGCGCCGGAGGTGCCGATGTTGACGTTGGCGATGCCGCAGTCGCTGCCGGTGACGGCGAGGAAGCGCTCGGCGTGCCGCACGTTGAGGGTGAAGATCGCCGACGACAGCCCCTGCGGCACCGCGTTGTGGAGCGCGATCGCCTCGTCGAGGTCGTCGAACTCGAAGACGTAGAGGATCGGCGCGAAGGTCTCCTCGCAGGTGATCGGCATGTGCGGCACCGCCTCGACCAGCGTCGGCTGGACGAAGAAGCCGGGGCCGTCGATCGCCTCGCCGCCATAGAGCACGCGCCCGCCCTGCTGGCGCGCCAGCTCGAGCGCGTGCTCCATGTCGCGCACCGCCTTGGCGTTGATCAGGGGGCCCATCAGCGTCTCGGGATCGGAGGGGTCGCCGATGCGGATCGACTTGTAGGCGGACACCAGCCGGCGCTTCATCTCGGCGGCGATGCCGCGCTGGAGGAAGAGCCGGCGGGTGGTGGTGCAGCGCTGGCCGGCGGTGCCGGCGGCGGCGAAGAGGATCGCGCGCAGCGCCAGGTCGAGGTCGGCGTCGTCGGTCACCACGATGCCGTTGTTGCCGCCGAGCTCGAGCAGCGACCGCCCCAGCCGGTCGGCGACGGTGCGGCCGATCTCGCGCCCCATGGTCACCGAGCCGGTGGCCGAGATCAGCGGGAAGCGGCGGTCGGCGATCATCTTCGCGCCCACTTCGCGGCCGGCGACGAGGAGGCCGAAGATCGGCGGCGCGTCGTTGGCGGCGAGCACCCGCTCGGCGATCTTGGTCACCGCGACGGCGGTCAGCGGCACCTGGCTCGACGGCTTCCACACCATCGAGTCGCCGCAGACGGCGGCGACGCAGGCGTTCCACGCCCACACCGCCACCGGGAAGTTGAAGGCGGTGACGATCCCCACCGGCCCCAGCGGGTGCCACTGCTCGTACATCCGGTGCTGCGGCCGCTCGGAGTGCATCGACAGCCCGTAGAGCTGGCGCGACATGCCGACGGCGAGGTCGGCCATGTCGATCATCTCCTGCACCTCGCCGAGCCCCTCGGAGAGCGTCTTGCCGGCCTCGAGCGTGACCAGCCGCCCGAGCGCCTCCTTCTGCTCGCGCAGCGCCTGGCCGAGCTGGCGCACCACCTCGCCCCGCCGCGGCGCCGGCCAGGTGCGCCACTCCTCGAAGGCGGCGACGGCGGCGGCGGCGATCTCCTCGTAGTCCTCCGCGGTGGCGGCGCGCACGCTGGCGATCGGCTCGCCGGTGGCCGGGTTCAGCGATTCGATCCGCTCGCCCGAGCCGGCGAGCCAGCGCCCGGCGTAGCCGCCGGGATTGACCTCGTCGAACCCGAGCGAGGCGAGGAGGTCGCGCACGTCGGGGGCGGTGGCGGTAGCGGTCATCGGAAAAGCTCCTCGGGGGTGTCTCGGGTGGGGAGCCCCGCGCCGGAGGGGCGGGGCTGGGGGGAAGGATATCGCAGGCTCGCCGCAGGGGCCGACTCCGCGATCACCTTGTCGATCTTCTTTCCGGTCGTCGCGCCCTACCTCAGGCGAAAGCGGAACGACAGACCGAGCTCTCCTCGGGTCCACCGCTAGACTGAAGAGAGAC
>DATABP010000452.1:0-2530 GCA_036259515.1 Thermoanaerobaculia bacterium
GGCGGCGACGCGGTCGCGCAGGGCGGCGAGGCGGCCGGCGGCGGCGAGGTCCGCGAAGCCGGCGGCCGCCTCGCCGCCCTGCGCGACCGCGTCGCCGCCTTCGGGCTGCGGCTCGCCACCCTCGACGTGCGCCAGCACAGCGAGGTCCACGAGGCGGCGGTCGGCGAGCTCCTCGCCGCCGCCGGCGTGGCCGCCGACTACGCCGCGCTCGACGAGTCCGCCCGCCGCGACCTCCTGGTCGCCGAGCTCGCCCGCCCGCGGCCGCTGGTGCTCCCCGGGGTCGAGCTGTCGCCCGCCACCGGCGACCTCCTCGCCACCCTGCGGCTGATGCTCGACGCCGAGCGCGCCGAGGCGGGCGCCATGCCGACCTGGGTCGTGTCGATGACCCACCGGCCGAGCGACGTCCTCGAGGTGCTGCTCCTCGCCCGCGAGGTCGGCCTGTGGCGGGCGGCCGGCGAGCGGGTCGAAAGCGGGTTCGACGTGGTGCCGCTCTTCGAGACGATCGAGGACCTCGAGGCCGCCGGCGAGCGGCTCGACGAGCTCCTCACGGAGCCGCTCTACCGCCGCCAGGTCGCCGCCCGCGGCGGGCGCCAGGAGGTGATGATCGGCTACTCCGACTCCAACAAGGACGGCGGCTACTGGCGCGCCAACTGGGCGCTCCACAAGGCGCAGGCGGCGCTCGGGCGGACGGCGGCGGCGCACGGCGTGGCGCTCCGCCTGTTCCACGGCCGCGGCGGCACCGTCGGCCGCGGCGGCGGGCGAGCGGCGCGCGCCATCGCCGCCCTGCCGCCGGTGGTGCAGGACGGCCGCATCCGCTTCACCGAGCAGGGCGAGGTGATCTCCTTCCGCTACGCCGTCCCCGAGCTCGCCCACCGCCACCTCGAGCAGATCGTCCACGCGGTCCTCACCGGGGCGGCCGGCGCCGGCGAGGACGGCGACGGCGGCCGCTTCGAGCCGTCGCCGGCGGACCGCACGCTCCTCGAGGGGATCGGCGAGCGCGGGATGACCGCCTATCGCGAGCTGATCGACGACCCCGGCTTCTGGCCCTGGTACACCGCGGCGACGCCGATCGAGGAGATCAGCAGCCTGCCGATCGCCTCGCGGCCGGTGTCGCGCAAGTCCGCGGACGAGGTCGACTTCGCCGGCCTGCGTGCCATCCCCTGGAGCTTCGCCTGGAACCAGACGCGCTACCTCGTGCCCGGCTGGTACGGCACCGGCGCGGCGCTCGGCGAGGCGGTGGCCGCGGGCGAGGGTCCCCGCCTCGCCGAGCTCTACCGCCGCTGGCCGTTCTTCGCCGCGGTGGTCGACAACGCCGAGCGCGAGATGGCGCGCGCCCGGCTGCCGATCGCCCGCCGCTACGCCGCGCTCGCCGAGGACCCCGACGCCGCCCGCTCCTTCCACCGCCGGATCGCCGCCGACTTCGCCGCCGCCCGGCGCGCCCTCGCCGCGGTCACCGGCCACCCCGAGCTCCTCGCCGCCAACCCGGTGATCCGCCGCTCGATCGCGCTCCGCAACCCCTACACCGACGTCCTCAACCTGGTCCAGGTCGAGCTCGTCCGCCGCGCCCGCGCCGCCTCCGGCCCCCGCCGCGACGAGCTGCGCGCCGCGCTCTACCTGTCGATCAACGCGATCGCCGCGGCGCTCCAGGCCACCGGCTAGACCCGGAGGCCGCCCCACCGCCGTCTGTCTCCTCCGGCCGGACCGCCGGCACTCAGGAGAAGAGGTCTATCGCTATTCCCTCGTCACGCAGATGAGCGAGCTCGCCGCAGCCGCGCGTCCCGCGGCCCGTCCCGTTCCCCTCGCCGGCCGTCTGCGCCGGTCGGCGCTGGGGATCGCGGAGAGGGAGTGCGAGCCGGCGCGGCGCGGCTTCCGGGTGGATCGGGCGGAGGTCGGCGAGCGGCTGTTCGCGATCGGGCGCACCTTCCTCGCCGGCTACCACGCCGGGCTGGCCGATCCGCGGGCGGAGGCGGTGGCGGCGGCGATCGAGCGGGTGCCGGCCGGCCGCCGCGGCTTCGCCTGGGAGGGCGCCGGGTTCGCCCTCGCTCTCCTCGACACGCTGGCGCCGCGGCCGGCGCGACCGGGGCGGGTCGAGGAGGCGCTCGCCGGGCCCGGCGGGCCGCACGTCTACCTGGTGCTGGTCGGCACCGGCTGGGCGCTGGCGCGGCTGCCGAAGCGGCTCGGCCGCCACCTGGCGTGCTTCGACCACCGTCTCGCCTGGCTGGCGCTCGACGGCTGGGGCTTCCACGACGGCTACTTCCACCACCCGCGGTCGGTCGACCGGCAGCAGGTGCCGCGGCGGCTCGCGGGCTACGCGCGGCGGAGCTACGACCAGGGGCTCGGGCGCAGCCTGTGGTTCGTCGAGGGCGCCGACCCGGAGCGGCTGGCGGCGACGATCGCCCGCTTCGGCGAAGCGCGGCGCGGCGACCTGTGGGCCGGCGTCGGCCTCGCCTGCGCCTACGCCGGCGGAGTCGACGAGGCCGCGGTCGAGCGGCTGGCGGCGCTCGCCGGCGGCTGGCGCGGCGACCTCGCC
>DATABP010000453.1:0-1998 GCA_036259515.1 Thermoanaerobaculia bacterium
CCGCGCGCCGGGGGCCGCTTCACGTCGCCCCACCGTCCTCGCCCCCTCCCGCCCTCAGCCGCTCTTCTTCGCCTCCAGCTCCTCGAGCGTCCGCGGCCAGTCCTCCTTCATCAGGCGGGAGAGCACGCGGTCGGCGAGGAGGCGGCCGCCGGTCTGGCAGGTCGGGCAGTAGTTCGCCTCGTTCTCGGCGTAGAGGATGCGCTGCACCGGCGTGCCGCACACCGGGCACGGCTGGCCGTAGCGGCCGTGGACGGCGAAGCCGGGGCGGAAGGCGGTGACCTTCTCGGGGAAGGCGCCGGCGAGCTCGGCGCGGGTGCGCTCCAGCCACTCGGAGAGCACGTCTCGGGTGGCCCGCCACAGGCGCTCGACCTCCTCGTCGTCGAGGTCGCCGGTGCGCTTGAAGGGGGACAGCCGGGCGCGGTGGAGGATCTCGTCGGAGTAGGCGTTGCCGATGCCGGAGAGGTGGCGCGGGTCGGTCAGCGCGCGCTTGACCGTGTGGTTGCCGGCGAGGAGCGCGGCGCGGAAAGCCGGGAGGTCGGCGTCGAGCGGCTCGATCCCGCCCGGGTCGTGCGCGGCGAGCGCCGCCTCGCCGAGGACGACGTGGAGCGACGCCCGCTTCTTCGATCCCGCCTCGGTGAGGAGCAGCCAGCCGGTGTCGAATTCGAAGACGGCGAGGACGTCCTTGCTCCCCGTCTTCGGCTCCTGCTCGCGCCAGCGCAGCCGGCCCGCGATCATCAGGTGGAGGACGAGGAAGAGGTCGCCCTCCAGCCCGAAGACGATCCGCTTGCCGAGCCGCCGCAGGCCGACCACCCGGCGGCCGTGGGCGGCGGCGAGCGGCGGCTCGAAGGTGCGGACCAGGAACGGGCTCTTGAGGCGCGCCCGGACGAGCTCCCGGCCGACCACCCGCGGCTCCAGCGCTTCGAGGTAGGCGTGGACGTCCGGCAGCTCCGGCACCGGGGCATCCTACCCGCGGGCCGGCGGCTCTCGGCGCTCGGCTCCCAGCCGGCGGAGCGGCCGATCGGAAGTGGCGAGATCGCGCAATCCATTCCACGCCGGCGGAGAGGGTAAAATCCTGTAAATTTCCGCCGCCGGCAGGAAACCTTCCGCCCACGCCCAGCGTTGACGTTCTAGCCATGAGGCCGACGCCCGCCGCCGCCCTGCCCGCCGCCGACCTCCCGCCGCGCCCCCCGCGCCGGGGCGCCGGAGGGGCCGGCCTGGGCATTGCGGCCGCCGTCGCGGCGCTCCTCCTCGCCGCTCCCCAGAGCTCCGCCGTCGAGGGCGGCTGGCACGAGAACCCGCAGTCGCGCGTCCGCCTCGTCTCGCCGTACGCGCAGGCGCCGGCCGCCGGGCCGTGGCGGCTGGGGCTCGAATTCGAGACGGCCGAGGGCTGGCACGTCTACTGGAAGAACAGCGGCGACGCGGGCTATCCGCCGGTGATCGACTTCGCGGCGACGCCGGGCGCCGGCGCGGTCGAGATCGGCTGGCCGGCGCCGGAGCGCTACCTCCTCGCCGGCGATCTCGAGGCGCTCGGCTACGAGGGGCAGGTGATCTACCCGCTGGCGCTCTCGATCGAGCCATCGGCGGGCGGCACGCTGACCGTCGCCGCCGACCTCGACTACCTGATCTGCGAGGTCGACTGCATCCCCTACCGCTACCGGCTGACGCTCGAGCAGCCGGTCGCCGCGGCGGGCGCCGCCGCCGTCGCCGACCCCGGCGCCGCGGAGCGCCTCGCCGTCTGGGAGGCGCGGCTGCCGCGGCCGGCGGTCGAGGCCGGCGTGGTCACCGAGGCGGCGCTCGACGTGGCCGATCCCGAGGCGCCGGTGCTCGAGGTGCGGGTGCGCGACGCGCGCGCCGCCGCGGACGCCGAGCCGGCGCTCTTCCTCGAAGCGCACGAGACCTTCGACTTCGGCGTTCCGGAGCGGGCGGCGGGCGAAGGCGGCGGCGACCTCCTGTTCCGCGTGCCGGCCCCCTGGTGGCAGGTGCCGGACCCGCTGCCGG
>DATABP010000454.1:0-8943 GCA_036259515.1 Thermoanaerobaculia bacterium
GCGCTCGGCGCTCTAGCCTCCCTGTACCCCAGGGCGCTCCGCTGGTCGCTCGCCAACCGCGCGCTGGTGCTCGCCGCCGGGGCGGCGCTCTTCGCCGGCGCGGTGGCGCTGGTGCCCACCCTCGGCTTCGACCTCATCCCGGCGTTCTCGCAGGGCGAGTTCGGCTTCGAGGTCGAGGTGCCGGAGGGGACGCCGCTGGCGGCGACCGACCGCTACGTCTCGGAGCTGGCGAGCGTCCTCGACGGCGACCCGCGGATCGAGAGCTGGGCGACGCTGGTCGGCGGCAAGGGCTTCGCGCTGACCACCACCGGCAGCGAGGGCGAGAACGTCGCCCGCATCCAGGTGCGGATGGCGCCGGGCGCCGACGCCGCCGCCGAGGCCGCGGTCGCCGACCGCCTGCGCGCCCGGCTGTCCGAGGCGGCCGGGGTCACCCGCTTCGAGCTCCAGCGGCCGACCGTCTTCACCTTCCGCACCCCGATCGAGGTCGAGCTCTACGGCGACGACCCGGCGGCCCTCCACGCCGCCGCCGCCACCGTGCGCGCCGCGCTCGCCCGTGTCCCCGGGCTGGTCGACGTCGAGAGCTCCGCCGAGCTCGGCAACCCGGAGCTCCAGGTGCGCTTCCTGCGCGAGCCGCTGGCCCGCCTCGGCCTCGACCTCGCCGAGGTTGCGGCGACGGTGCGCAACAAGGTGCAGGGCGAGGTGGCCACCCGGCTGACCGAGGGCGACCGCGAGATCGACGTCGTCGTCCGCGCCCTGCCCGCGGGCGAGGCGTCGCTCGCCGACGTCCGCGACCTGATCGTCGCCCACCGCGACGGGGTGCCGATCTACCTGAAGTCGGTGGCCGAGATCCGGCTCGCCGACGGCCCCTCCGAGATCCGCCGCATCGGCCAGAAGCGGGCGGCGGTGGTCTCCGGCAGCCTCGCCGGGCGCGACATGGGGGCGGCGGCGGCCGACGTGCGCGCCGCGCTCGCCGACCTCGCGCTCCCCGCCTCGGTGACCGCGGCGCTCTCCGGTCAGGAGGAGGAGCGGGCGCGCTCGCTCGCCGGGCTCGCCTTCGCGATGGGGCTGGCGATCTTCCTCGTGTATCTCGTCATGGCGTCGCAGTTCGAGTCGTTCCTCCACCCCTTCGTCGTCATCTTCTCCCTGCCGCTCGGCGCGGTCGGGGTGATCGGCGCCCTCGCCGTCACCGGCCGCTCGCTCGACGTGGTGGCGATGATCGGGGCGGTGATGCTCGCCGGCATCGTGGTCAACAACGCGATCGTGCTGATCGACGCGATCAACCAGCGGCGGCGCGCCGGCGAGGGGCGGACCGCAGCCCTGGTCGGCGCCGGCTCCGACCGTCTGCGGCCGATCCTGATGACCTCGGCGACCACCGTCCTCGGCCTCCTGCCGATGGCGCTCGGCCTCGGCGAGGGCGCCGAGCTGCGGGCGCCGCTGGCGATCACGGTGATCGGCGGCCTGTCGCTGGCGACGCCGCTGACGCTCCTCGTCGTCCCGCTCGTCTACACCCTCTTCGACCGCAGCGAGGAGCCGCTGGTCGAGCCGGTGGAGTCGGCGGGCGGCGGCGCGGCGGACGGCCGGGTGGGCGACGGCCTCGGGGCGCCGGCGGCGGCGCGGATCGGCGAGGTGGCGGGATGAGCCTCCCCAAGCTCGCCGTCCACCGGCCGGTGACCACCGCCATGCTGCTGGTCAGCGTGCTGGTGCTCGGCGCCATCGCGGTCGTGCGACTGCCGCAGGCGTTCCTCCCCGAGGTCGACGCGCCGTTCATCGGCATCGAGGTGCCCTCCCCGAGCTCCAACCCCACCCAGGTGGAGAAGGAGATCGTGAAGCCGGTCGAGGAGGTGCTCGCCACCCTGCCCTCGATCGGCCGCATCTATTCGACCGCCGGCGCCGACGGCGCCTTCTTCGAGCTGGAGTTCGACTGGGGGCAGGAGATCGACCTCGTCCGCATGCAGGTCTCCGAGAAGATGCAGCAGATCGAGGCGGAGCTGCCGCCCGACGCCGGCCCGGTGCGCATCTTCTCCTTCTCCACCGCCGACATCCCGGTGATCCAGGGGCGCCTCTCGGCGACCGGCGTCGACCTCTCGGAGAGCTACGAGCTGATCGAGAGCCGGATCGTCAACCGGCTGCGGCGGGTGCCGGGGGTGGCGCGCGTGGACCTGGGCGGCGTCGCCCCCAAGGAGATCGCCATCGACCTGGTGCTCGCGCGGGTGATCGAGCACGGCGTCGACGTGGGCGAGCTGATCGAGCGGCTGCGCGGCGCCACCGCCACCCTGGTCTTGGGCGAGGTGCGCGACGGCGCGCTCCGCACCACCGCCCGCGGCCTCGGCGCCTTCGACTCGATCGAGGCGCTGGCCGAGCTGCCGCTCGACGAGCGGGGGTTGCGGCTCGGCGACGTGGCGGAGATCAGCTACGAGGAGCCGCCGCTCGAGTACGGCCGCCACCTCGACGGCGACTTCGCGGTGGCCCTCGAGATCTTCAAGGAGTCGACGGCGAACACCGTCGACGTGGTCCAGGCGGCCACCGCGGTGATCGAGAACGAGATCGGCAACGACCCGCTGCTCGAGGGGGTGCGCCTCTTCGTGTGGGAGGACCAGGCGGAGGCGATCACCAACGGCATCGACGGCCTGACCAGGTCCGGCTTCGCCGGCTCGCTCATGGCGCTGGTCGTCCTCTGGTTCTTCCTGCGCCGGCTCGACTCCACGCTGATCGTCTCGGCGTCGATCCCCTTCTCCATCCTCGCCGCCTGCGCGGTGCTCTACTTCCTGGGCAAGAACCTCAACATCCTGTCGATGATGGGGCTGATCCTCGGCGTCGGCATGCTGGTCGACAACGCGGTGGTGGTGCTCGAATCGATCGACCGCAAGCACCGCACCGTCGTCGACCCCAGGCGGGCGGCGCTCGACGGCGCCCGCGAGGTGTGGGTGGCGGTGGCGGCGTCGACGCTGACCTCGCTGATCGTCTTCCTGCCGCTGATCGTCGGCGGCAAGAGCGAGCTGACCACCTGGCTCGGCGAGGTGGGGATCGCCATCTCGATCGCGCTCGCCTGCTCGCTCCTCTCCAGCCTGACGCTCATCCCGCTCGCCTCGGCGCACCTCCTGCGCGAGAAGAAGACGCGGCCGAGCCGCGTGCTGAGCTGGCTCGAGGACCGCTACCAGCGCCTCCTCGGCTGGACCCTCCGTCACCGCGGCTGGACGGCGGCCGGGCTGGTCGCCTCGCTCGCCCTCGGCGTCGTGCCCTTCGCCGCCGGGCTGGTCGACGCCGCCGTCTTCTCCGGCACCGTGAACTCCCGCCTCTACCTGGGCTACGACTTCCAGGACTTCGCCTACAAGTCGAAGGCGCGCGAGGCGGTGCTCGAGGTCGAGCGCTTCCTCGACGGCCGGCGCGAGGAGTACGGGATCGAGTCGGTCTACAGCTACTTCGCCGAGAACGAGGCGTCGACCGTCCTTACCCTGCTGCGCGAGGACCTCGACGACGACGCCTTCGGGCAGCTCCGCGACCGCATCCGCGACGAGCTGCCGACGCTGCCCGGCGTGCGCCTCTACTTCGACGAGGACGCCGAGTCCGGCGGCTCGACCACCTACTTCGCGGTCAAGCTCTACGGCCAGGACAGCCAGGTGCTCGGGCGGCTCGCGGCCGAGGCGGCGCGGCTGCTCGAGACGGTCGACGGCGTCGAGGACGCGCGCACCGAGCGCTCGCCGCAGCGCGAGGTGCGGGTGACCGTCGACCGCGCCAAGGCGCTCAAGGCGGGGCTGTCGCCGCAGGACGTGGCGGAGGTCTTCACCTTCACCCTGGGCGGGCTGCGCCTCGACCGCTTCAACGCCGGCGGCCGCGAGGTGGAGACCTGGCTGGCGCTGCGGCTCGAGGACCGCGAGTCGGTCGCCGACCTCGCCGAGCTCCAGGTCGGCGGCGGCGCCGACGGCCGTCCGGTGCGGCTGGGCGACGTCGCCCGCTTCGAGATCGTCCCCAAGCCGCGCGAGATCCGCCGCGAGGACCGCAAGGTCCGCACGGCGATCGACGCCACCTACGAGGGCGACGACTTCGAGGCGGCGAAGGCCGAGATCGGCGCGCTGATGGACGCCCTCGACCTGCCGGCCGGCACCACCTGGGGCTGGAACGACCGCATCCTCGAGCAGGAGGACCAGGGCCAGCAGATGGCGATCAACTTCCTGCTCGCGCTGCTCCTCGTCTACATCGTGATGGCATCGCTCTTCGAGTCGCTGGCGCAGCCCTTCGCGATCCTCGCCTCGATCTTCTTCGCCCTGCCCGGCGCCGCCTGGATGCTGGTCGCCACCGGCACCTCGTTCAACCTGATGGCGCAGATCGGTCTGCTCATCCTGATGGGCATCGTGGTCAACAACGGCATCGTGCTCCTCGACCACGTCAACCGCCTGCGCGCCGAAGGCCTCCCCCGCGACCAGGCCATCCTCGCCGCCGGCCGCGACCGCCTGCGCCCGATCCTGATGACCGCCACGACGACGATCATCGGATTGGTGCCGCTCGCCCTCCGCGGCGCCACGGTGGGCGGCATCTTCTACTACCCGCTGGCCCGGACGGTGATGGGAGGGCTGATCTCGGCCAGCGTGCTGACGCTCGTCTTCCTGCCGACGGTCAGCAACGGGATGGAGGGGCTGGCGGGGTGGCTGCGAGGGGTGTGGAGGGCGTCGGGGCAGCGGCGGCGAGAGACGGTCCAGCGTCTACCCGTGGCCGAAGCGGCGGAGACGATCGCTTCCTGAAGGCTGGTGATCGCCTCGGAAGCCGTGACCAGCTCGACCGCCACCGTGCACTCGATCGACGTGATCGTCCGCGATCCCAGGGAATCGCCTACCTGCCGCGGACTCGCGCGAGCATCGGCATCTGGGTCCGCGAGCTCCGAGCCCTTCATCTCGGGCTCGATGCCGACGGCGCCCGTGGGCCGGTCTTCTCCCTCCCGCGCCGAAGCTGACCTCTCCACGCTAGGCGCTCTCCGAGAGCGATATCGTTCTGCTCCAGTGATATCCTCGGTCAATGGTTCGCACCCTGGTCACACTGCCCGATGAAGACAAGGCCTGGCTAGAGGAGCGGGCGCGTGAGGAGGGCGTCTCGATGGCCGAGATGATCCGCCGCGCGGTGCACAGCCTGCGCAGCGAGAGCCCCGCCGACCGGCTGAGTACTCAGGAGCTCCTCGCCCGCACCGCCGGAATCCACCGCGGCGGTAAGGACGGCCTCGCGATGCAGCGGCGGCTGCGCCGAGAGTGGGACGGGCGGTGCTGAGCTACCTGCTCGACTCGGCCCTGCTCATCGATCACTTCAACGGCATCGAGGCGGCGACCCGCTTCCTCGAAGAGAACCATGCCGCCTGCGCGATCTCGCCGATTACCCGCGCGGAGGTCCTGACCGGTTTCGATCTCGGCCGTCCCGCCGACGCTGCGCCGGCACGGACGCTGATCGATCGCTTCCCCACGTTGCTGATCGACGGCGACATCGCCGACCTCGCCGCCCTCCTCCGTCATCAGCACCGCTGGCGCCTTCCCGACGCCTTCCAAGCCGCCGTCGCCCTCCGCCACGACCTCCGCCTGGTCACCCGCGACAGCGACGACTTCCCGCCAGAACGGCACGAGTGGGTGGTGATCCCCTATCGCGTTTGATTTCGCGGCGGCGGCGAAGACGGGGCGAAGACGGGCTGGAGGCGCAAAGACCGCCTGCGGCGCGAGTGGGACGAGCGGTGCCCAGCACTCTGGCCGGCGCCGCCCCGCTCATCGCGCTGATCGAACCGAGAGGTCGACCGGGCGCGGCAGCTCCCGGAGGCGTTCGAAGTCCTGGTCGCCGCCGACCTCCGGCACGTCGAGCAGCACGGCCTTCGGGTCCTCGCCAGCAATCGGTGCCTGGGCGCGGGAAGTCTCGCTGCTCGGCGGTCGGCGATCTCCGTTGCCGAACGGCTCTCTGCTTCCTGCTCACCGCGCTCCCCCTGCGGTCGCCAGCGCCTTCGCCACGGCCCCCGCGGCGATGCCGAACGAGCGGGGTCAGGCCTTGCCGGCGGTCATCGAGGCGACCTCGGCGGCGAAGTCGTCCTCGCGCTTCTGCAGGCCCTCGCCGAGGACGAACCGGGCGAAGCGGCGGACCTGGATGTTCTCGCCGATCTTGCCCACCTTCTCGGCGATCATCTCGCCGACGGTGGTGTCCGGGTTCTTGACGAAGGGCTGCTCGAGGAGCACCGCCTGGCCGTAGAACTTCTCGACCTTGCCCTCGACGATGCGGTCGACGATCTTCTCCGGCTTGCCCTCGTCGAGCGCCTGCTGGCGGTAGATGCGGCGCTCGGTCTCCAGGTGCTCGCCGGTGACCTCCTCGCGGCGCACGTAGCGCGGGTCGGCGGCGGCGATCTGCATCGCGACGTCGCGGACGAGCTGCTGGAAGTCCTCGGTGCGGGCGACGAAGTCGGTCTCGCAGTTGACCTCGACCAGGACGCCGATCTTGCCGCCGGCGTGGATGTAGGAGCCGACGACGCCCTCGGCGGTGGCGCGGCCGGCCTTCTTCGCCGCCGCCGCCAGGCCCTTGGTGCGCAACAGCTCGATCGCCTTGTCCATGTCGCCGCCGGCCTCGACCAGCACGTTCTTGACCTGCATCATCGGCGCGCCGGTGCGCTCGCGCAGCTCCTTGACCATCTGGGTGGTGATGTCCGCCATCTCTCTCTCCGTTCGTGCGAAATATCGTGCTGGCCGCCGCGCGGGCGGCGGGAACCGTCGGTTGGAAGGGCCGCTGCCGCTCCCGAAACGAAAAAGGCCAGTGCGAGCGGGCTCGACTGACCTTTCTCCAGCCGCCGGCCGGCAGGGCGCCGGCGGCCGACCCGCTGGACCGCCGGGCGTCAGGAGACGGCCGGGGCCGCCTGGGCCTCGGCCGCCCGCTGCTCGGCGACCGGCACCCCCTCGCCCGCCGCCTGGAGCTCCTGCTCGAGCCGACCGGAGCCCTGGAGGTAGGCGTCGGCGATGCGCGAGGCGAACAGCCGGATCGAGCGGATCGCGTCGTCGTTGCCGGGGATCGGGAAGTCGATCAGCTCGGGGTCGCAGTTGGTGTCGACGATGGCGATCACCGGGATGCCGAGCTTGTTCGCCTCGGCGACCGCGATCGACTCCTTCTTCGGATCGACCACGAAGAGCGCGTCCGGCAGCTCCTCCATCTCGCGGATGCCGCCCAGGTTCTCCTCCATCTTGCGCCGCTCGCGCTCGAGGCGGAGGAGCTCCTTCTTGGTCAGACCGGAGTCCTCGGCGCCCATCTTCGCCTCGACCTCCTTGAGGCGCTGGATCGAGCCGCGGAGGGTGACGAAGTTGGTCAGCGTGCCGCCCAGCCAGCGGTTGGTGACGTAGAACTCGCCGGCGCGGCTCGCCTCCTCGGCGATCACCTCCTGCGCCTGCCGCTTGGTGCCGACGAACAGCAGGCGCTTGCCCTGCGCCGCCATCTCGCCGACGTACTCGGCGGCCTCGCGGAACAGCGCCACCGTGCGCTGCAGGTCGATGATGTAGATCCCGTTGCGCTTGCCGAAGATGAAGCGCTTCATCTTCGGGTTCCAGCGGCGGGTCTGGTGGCCGAAGTGGACGCCGGCCTCCAGCAGCTCCTTGATGCTCACCTCGACGGTCACGTGTCTCTCCTCACCGCTTGCTGAACTGGAAGCGGGCGCGAGCGCCCTTCTGGCCGTACTTCTTGCGCTCCTTCTTCCGCGGGTCGCGGGTGAGGAGCCCGGCGCTCTTCAGGCGGTCGCGCAGCTCGCCGTCGACCTCCAGGAGGGCGCGCGCGATGCCGTGGCGGATGGCGCCGGCCTGGCCGGAGGCGCCGCCGCCCTCGACGGTGACGTAGGCGTCGAAGCGGCCGGTGTTCTCCGTCAGCTCGAGCGGCTGGCGGACGATCATCTTGTGGATCTCGATCGGGAAGTAGTCGTCGATCCCGCGGCCGTTGACCTCGATCTGGCCGGAGCCGGGGCGGAGGAACACCCGGGCCGCGGCGGTCTTGCGCCGGCCGGTGCCGTAGAAGTGCTGCGCGCTGCTGGTGGTGGGGCTCAAAAGCGGTCTCCTGGTCCTGTCTCGTCGCCGCCGCTCAGATCGCCGACTGGACGTCGAGCGCCTCGGGCTGCTGCGCCTGGTGCTTGTGGTCGGGGCCGGCGTAGACCTTGAGCTTCTTGTACTGCCGGCGGCCGAGGCGGTTCTTGGGCAGCATGCCCTTGACCGCCTCCTCGACGAGCAGCGTCGGCCGGCGCTGGCGGCGCTTCGCCGCCGTCTCGCTCTTCAGACCGCCCGGCCGCCCGGTCACCCGGTGGTAGACCTTCTGCTCTTCCTTGCGGCCGGTCAGCACCGTCTGCTCGGCGTTGACCACGATGACGAAGTCGCCCATGTCCATGTGCGGCGCGTAGGTCGGCTTGTGCTTGCCGGTCAGGATCCGCGCCACCGCCGACGACAGGCGCCCGAGCGGCACGCCCGCGGCGTCGACCACGAACCACCGGCGGTCGCCGTCGGCGGGTCGGGGGCTGAAAGTCCTCATTCCTCGCTCCTTCTCCTCGGCTCCTCGAGCCGGCGGCCGGGGCCGCGCGGCACGCGCCGGCATCCCCGCTGGTGCCCGGTGTCCCGGATGACGCTGCATTGGAGTCGGCGGATCGCCGGAGGGACGCCAACGCTTTCGCTTCAACGCGCCCGCGCGGACGGGCGAACGCCGTCCTTCGCGACGCAAAGGACTATCGATTCTAGGGAAGCAGGCGGCCGGATGTCAAGCCGACCCTCGAGCGGCACGCACGCCGGCCCGAGACCGCGCGCCGGGTGAGAACCGGCGCCACCCCTCGAGAATTCTATACCGGCCGCTGCTCCGCGGCCAGCCGCCCCGCCAGCTCGCGCCAGGCGCGGCCGCGCGGCGAGGCGGCGTCCTTCTCCGGGTCGGCGAGCTCTGCGTTGGTGCGCGTCTCGCCGTCGGCGACGAACACCACGT
>DATABP010000455.1:0-10951 GCA_036259515.1 Thermoanaerobaculia bacterium
GAAGGCGCAGCCGGGCGGCCGCGCCGCCGGGTCGGGCACCCGGCCGGGGACCGCCGGCAGCTCGCCGCGCGGCACCGGCCGCCCGAGCCGCGGCAGGGCGGCGAGGAGCCCGCGGGTGTAGGGGTGCGCCGGGCGTTCGAAGAGGTCCTCGACCGGCGCCTCCTCGACCACCCGGCCGGCGTAGAGCACCAGCACCCGCTCGCAGCTCTCGGCGACCACCCCGAGGTCGTGGGTGATCAGCAGCACGGCGAGGCCGAGCTCGCGGCGGAGGTCGTCGAGGAGCGCCAGGATCTGCGCCTGGACGGTGACGTCGAGCGCGCTGGTCGGCTCGTCGGCGACCAGGAGGTCGGGGCGCGAGGCGAGCGCCATGGCGATCATCGCCCGCTGCCGCTGGCCGCCCGAGAGCTGGTGCGGGTAGTCGTCGACCCGGCGCGCCGCGTCGGCCACCGCCACCCGGTCGAGGAGCCGCGCCGCCTCCCGCCGCGCCTCGCGCCGCGACGGCCGGCGGCCCTCCGGCGCGTGGACGCGGAGCGCCTCGGCGATCTGGAAGCCGACGCTGTAGACCGGGTTGAGGGCGCTCATCGGCTCCTGGAAGATCATCGCCACCCGGCCGCCGCGCACCCGCCGCAACCGCCGCTCGGGGAGCGCCAGGAGGTCCTCGCCGTCGAGCAGCACGCGGCCGCCGAGCCGCGCCCCGGGCGGCGTCAGGCGGAGGAGCGCCAGCGCCGTGAGTGTCTTGCCCGAGCCGGACTCGCCGACCAGGCCGACCACCTCGCCGCGGCGCACCCGGAAGGAGACGCCGCGGACGATCGGCAGCCGCGTCCGCCCGGGGCCGGGGAGGTCGACGGTGAGCTCGCGGACGTCGAGCAGCTCGCGAGCAGCCGCCGGGACGGCCTCGCTCAGGGCGCCGCCCCCTGGCGCGCCAGCCAGTCGAGGGTGAAGGCGACGCCGTAGCCGGTGGCGCCGGCCTCCTCCTCGCCGTCGCGGCCGACGTAGGCGGCGCCGGCGATGTCGAGGTGGGCCCAGCGCTCGAGCGGGCCGACGAACTGCGAGAGGAACCCGGCGGCGGTGTTGGCGCCGCCCCAGCGGCCGCCGGAGTTCTTGAGGTCGGCGTGGACGCCCTTCATGCGCTCGACGAACTCCGGCCAGAGCGGCAGCCGCCACAGCCGCTCGCCGCTCCGCGCCGCGGCGGCGAGGAGCTCGTCGGCCAGCCGGTCGTCCGGCGAGTAGAGCCCCGCCGCCTCCTGCCCCAGCGCGACGACGCAGGCGCCGGTCAGGGTCGAGTACTCGAGCAGCGCGTCCGGCCCCTCCTCGACCGCCCAGGCCAGCGCGTCGGCGAGGATCATCCGGCCCTCGGCGTCGGTGTTGACGATCTCCACCGTCTTGCCGTTGTAGCAGCGCACCACGTCGCCGGGGCGGTAGGCGCGGCCGTCCGGCATGTTCTCGGCGAGCGGCGCGTAGACCCGCAGCCGCACCGGCAGATCGAGCTCGGCGGCGGCGCGGGCGACGGCGAGCACCGTGCAGGCGCCGCACTTGTCGTACTTCATCTCGTCCATGTCGCCGGCCGGTTTGATCGAGATGCCGCCGGTGTCGAAGGTCACCCCCTTGCCGACCAGGGCGACGACCGGGCCGCGGCTCCCCCACTCGAGGCGCACCAGCCGCGGCGGGTTCGCCGAGCCGGCGCCGACGGCGACGATGCCGCCCATGCCGCGGCGGGTCAGCTCGTCGAGCTCGAGGCAGGTGTAGCCCATGCCGGCGGCGTCGGCGAGCTCGCGGGCGCGTTCCGCCATCCACTCGGGAGTGGCCTCGTTGCCGGGAGTGTTGGCGAGGTCGCGGCAGAAGGCGACGGCGCCGGCGACGGCGCGCGCCTGCCGCTCGGCGGCCGCGGCGTCGGGCAGCGCGCCGTCCGGCGGCACCAGCCGCACCCGCGCCAGCCGCTCGCCCTCCTCGCGGCGCTCGCGGAAGCGGTCGAAGCGGTAGCCGGCGCGGACGGTGGAGCGGGCCAGCCGGCCGGGAAGGCCCTCGCCCTCGAACGCCGGGTGCCGGGGGAGCAGCACCGCCGCCTCGGCGAGCCCGTTCGCCGCCGCCTCGTCGAGCGCCTGGTAGAGCCAGCGGTCGAGCTTGCGGCCGTCGGCGTCGCCGCGCTTGCCGAGTCCGTGGAGGACGACGATCGGGCCGTCCGGGCCGGCGTCGCCCTCCACCCGCTGGCCGTCCTTGCCCCGGAAGCCGGGGCGCCGGGCGAGGCGGTCGAGCGTCGCGGCGAGCGGCGCGGCGAGCCCCTCGGCGGACGGCGACTCGCCCTCGAAGACCGCCGCGGCGAGCCAGGGGACGCCTCCGTCGCGGAGCAGGTCGGCGGCTCGCTCGACGGTCAGCGCGGGCGTCGGCGTCGGGTTCATCTCGATCGGTTCTCCTGGTGGAATGGCGCGGCGCGGGCGGGGTCGGCCGTCGCGCATATGCTATTACGGAACCCCGTCGCCCCCTCCCGCACCCGATGCCCTTCCGCTTCCCCCTCCAGCTCCTGCGCGGACCGTTCAACTTCCTGGTGCCGCGGGAGGAGGAGGTGGCGCGGCTGTTCGGGGACGTCGACCGCGTGCTGCCGCGGCCGCAGCCGGTGTTCCTGGAGGACGAGGAGTCGACGCCGGTCGAGGGCTTCGCGCTCCTCGCCACCCCCGGCATGGCGCGGCTTTCCCGCGCCGTCGAGGAGCATCTCCTCGCCGAGGAGGCGGCGCAGGTGGCGCTCCACCGCCGCCGGCCGCCCGACCGCCAGCTCCTCGGCTCGACCTGGGAGCGCTACCGCGAGCTCCTGCTCCGCGCGGTCGAGAACGCGACGCTGTCGTCCTACGGCCGGAGCTTCCCCGCCGTCTTCTGGCTCCACCACTCGCTGGAGGTGGCGCGGGTGCTCAAGGAGACGCCGCGGCGGGTGCTGCGCGAGGACACCGAGGTCGGCCGCCGCCACGGCGACGCCATCCGCTACCGGCTGCTCGAGCGCTGGCTCGACCGCGTGCTGTCGGAGGTCTACGACCTGGTCACCCGGCTCGCCGCCGACACCGAGGAGGTCGAGGAGGAGCTGTTCCCGCGCCTCCTCACCCGGCTGCGCGACAACGTGCTGCTCCTCACCGAGGACCACGTCGGGCCGGACCTCGCCGAGCTCTCCGGCTACTTCGCCGCCCACCTGCGGCTCGACCCGCGGGACTTCCGCCGCCGCCTCGACGAGGTCGCCGCCTGGCACGGCGAGCGGCTGGCCGCCGACCGCGAGCTCCGGGCGGTGGTCGAGCACCTGGTCGGCGACGACCCGCTGGCGCCGCTCGAGGGCGGCCGCCGTCCGCTGCTTCGTCCCGGCTACCTCACCTACCTCGCCTCGCGCGCCGACTACCAGGCCGCCTCCCGCGCCGACCGCCTGCTGACCGCCGCGCAGGTGCCGGTGTGGGAGAACCTGCTCGTCAAGCTCAAGGAGTTCGAGCTGGTCCACGCGCTGCGCAAGATGGTGTTCCCCGTCGAGCGGGTGGAGGGCCGGCTGATCGCCCGCGGCGCCGCGGTGCGCGCCGCCACCGGCCAGGCGGAGGCGACCCTCTCGCCGACCACCCGGCCGCTCGACTTCATGGCGCCCTGGGTGGTCGACCCGCAGGTCGCGCGCTTCGGGCTGATCTACGACATCACCGACTTCACCGAGCGGGTGAGCGTGCTGCGGCGGGCGGGGATCGACGTCCAGGACGACGCCTTCCGCAAGATGTTCCGCCTCCAGCGGCGCATCCACCGCGCCGCCGGCGGCCGCCGCCTGCGGCTCGAGAAGTACCTCGGCGACGGCGCCTTCTACTCCGGCCGCTTCGCCGTCCAGCTCCTCGCCACCGCCGTCCACGCGCAGCGCGTCTACCGCCAGGCGCTCGCCGAGGGCCTGCCCTTCGACCGCGGCGTGCGGGTGGCGCTCAACTACAGCGAGTACCGGCTGCTGCCGATCGCCGGCGCCGGCGACCAGCGCTACGAGTTCTTCGGCCACGGGGTGATCGAGCTGACCCGGCTGACCACCGGCAAGGCGACGCGCGAGATCGACGAGGTCAAGACCATGCTCCTCCAGATGGGCTACCCGGAGCAGGCGGTGCACCGCTTCTTCGCGCCGCTCCAGCGGGTCGAGCGGGGGGGCGACCCCGGCGCCGGCCGCCCCTTCCGCGCCTGGCTCGACCGCAACGGCCACCTGGTCAACGAGGGGATCGTCGCCACCGAGGCGTTCGTCGGCGCGCTCGACCGGGAGGTCGCCGGCCGCCCGCTCGCCCACGCCGGCGAGGACGGCCGCGGCTACGTGCTGCTCACCCTCGACGAGCCGGGCGGCCCGCTCGCCGTCGGCCTCCGCCGCCTCGGCGTCGCCAGCCTCAAGGGGCTCGACCGCGCGATGCTCTACGAGGTGGTCGACGCCACCACCCTCGCCGCCGACCCGCTGCCGGTCGCCGCCTCCGGCCTCGCCGAGGCGCTCGACCGCGAGGTCGCCGGCACTCTGCTCGAGGCGGCCGGGTGAGCGCGCTGGTCGAAACCCTGCTCCCCGGCCTGCCGCCGCCCCGCCGCGGCAAGGTGCGCGACGTCTACGACCTCGGCGACACCGTGCTCCTCGTCGCCACCGACCGCCTCTCGGCCTACGACCACGTGCTGTCGCCGGGCATCCCCGACAAGGGCAAGGTGCTCACCCAGCTCTCCACCTTCTGGTTCGAGCGGCTGGCCGACGTCGTGCCGCACCACCTCCTCGCCACCGACCCGGCCGACTTCCCCGCCCGCCTCGCCCCGCACCGCCGGCAGCTCGCCGGCCGCGCCGTGCTCGTCCGCAAGGCGCGGGTGGTGCCCTTCGAGTGCGTCGCCCGCGGCTACCTCGCCGGCAGCGGCTTCCGCGAGTACCGCCAGTCGGGCGCCGTCTGCGGCGTGGCGCTGCCGCCCGGGCTCGAGCGCGCCTCGCGCCTGCCGGAGCCGATCTTCACCCCGGCGACCAAGGCGGAGAGCGGCCACGACGAGAACGTCTCCTTCCAGCTCATGGCCGCGGCGCTCGGCGACGACGACCTCGCCGCGCGCCTCCGCGACCTCACCCTCGCCCTCTACCGTCGCGCCGCCGCCCACGCCGCCGACCGCGGCCTCCTCCTCGCCGACACCAAGTTCGAGCTCGGCCACGCCGGCGGCGAGCTCCTGCTGGTCGACGAGGCACTGACCCCCGACTCCTCCCGCTACTGGGACGCCGCCACCTGGCGCCCCGGCGCCGAGCCCGCCTCGTACGACAAGCAGTACGTCCGCAACTGGCTCGACGAGTCCGGCTGGGACCGCGAGTCCCCGCCCCCCGAGCTGCCGCCGGAGGTGGTGGCGGGGACGCGGGAGCGGTACGTCGAGGCGTTCCGCCGGCTGACGGGGCGGGAGCCGGAGCTGTAGCGCTCCGCCCGCGCCCTAGGGCGCCGTCGTGCGCAGCGCCAGCGGGCCGGCGCTGGCGAAGCCGTCGCCGAGCGCGATCGTGCCCGGCGTGCCGGTGGTGGTGTCGTGGGCGACCAGCACGACGTCGTCGAAGCGGCCGGCCGCGGCGGTGATCGACGCGCAGGCGCGGAAGGTGGCGGGGCCGTCGTTGGGCGTCCCGGTCAGCGTCAGGTGGTCGAGGGCGCAGGCGGGCGGGGTGCCGCCGACGCCGGCGGGGGCGGTGACCGCCACCACGGCGAGCGCCTGGGCGATGCCGTGGCCGGAGTCGCGGTCGAAACCGGCGGCCTCGACGTCGAGGGCGGTGGCGGCGAGGAGCTGGTCGAAGCCGGCCGGCGTCAGCTCCGCCTGCTGGCGGACCAGCGCGGCGACCGCCGCGACGTGCGGCGCCGCGGCCGAGGTGCCGAAGAAGCTGCCGAAGCCGGGAGTGGAGGTCGACACCCCGTCGGCGCCGGCGATCCGCGGCTGCCGGCGCACCACGCCGCCGCTCGACGAGAAGTCCCCGGGAGTCAGCGGCGTGCCGTCGGAGGCGAAGAAGATCCGCCGCGGCCCGTCGGAGCTGAAGGTCTCCACCGACTCGCTGCCGTCGAAGGCGCCGCCGGCGCCGCCGGCGGAGGACCAGTCGACGGCGGCCACTCCGAAGGCCTCGGCGGCCGTGGCGTGACCGCTGGTCTGGCCGGAGGTCGCCTGATCCAGCCGGCCGCGGTGGGTGCTCAGCCAGAGGAAGCGAGCGGCGCCGGAGAAGCGGACGATCGCCAGCAGGTTGCCGGCGTCGTCGAAGCTGGCCGAGGAGATCGCCTCCAGCGGGTCGTCGTCGCCGTCCTGGGCGGCTTCGCCGGCCGCGAACACGGTCGCCCCGGTGGGATCGAGGAGGTAGAGGTCGTAGTCGTTCGCCGAGCCGCCCAGCGGGTCCGCCCACTGCAGGATGAAGAAGCTCGGCGAGTCGCCGGTGATCTCGTTGGCGCTGCCGGCGCCGAAGTCGTGGGTGTCGCGGCCGGCGAGGATCGCCGGGTCCGTCGCCGCCGAGTCGAAGTCGCCCTCCCACACCCCGGAGGTGCCGTCGCTGAGGTTGCCGGAGTTGCCGGCCGACGAGAAGTAGAGCCCGCCGGCGGCGGTGAAGTCGTTCACCGCCTGCGCCACGAGGTCGTCCTGGAAGGTCGCCTCGGCGAAGTAGAAGACGTCGTCGACGATGACGTCGCAGCCGGCCGCCGCGAGCGCCGCGACGTTCGCCGCGAACTGCGCCTCGCCACCGAGCGCGGTGGCGTACCACAGGGTGGCGCCGGGGGCGAGGTCGTGGACGATCTCGAGCATCGCCGTCCCCTCGTCGCCCACGCCGGCCTGGCCGGGGAGGACGTTGACCGCCGGCAGGTCCCCGGTCGCCTGCCGGGCCGCCAGCGTGTCGATGCCGTTCGAGAGGACCCCGATCGCGACCCCGCTGCCGTCGACGCCGAAGGTGGCGCGGGCGAGGCTCGCGAGGTGCGCCACGTCGCCCTCCGAGGTGGTGTCCTTGCGCACCTCGAAGCCGAGGTCGCGGCGGATGCTCCGCACGTCCGGCCGCGCGGCGAGCCCGAGGAGGCGCTCGAGCGGCACGCGGGCGCGCAGCAGCGAGCGCTCGGGATGGACCGAGAGCACCGTCCCCACCTCCGCCACCGCCTCCTCGAGCGGCGGATCGACCGCCCCGACGATCTCCACCTCCACCGCCTCCTGCCGCGCCAGCTCGCGTCCGGTGCGGAGCGCCGGCAGCCGCGACAGCAGCGCGTCGCCACGACGCCGCTTGAGCGCGAAGACGAGCGCGCCGTCCAGCTTCCGCTCGGCCGGGCTCCAGGTCGCCTTGTCGAGCTGGAGGGCGCGGATCTCGGCCGCCGCCGTGGCCGAGATGCGCCGCGGCGGCTCCGGCTGCGCCGCGGCGACGCCGGCGCCGGCGAGCGCCGCGAGGGCGAGGGCGGCCGGAGCGAGCCCCGGCAGACGGGACGGACGATGCGGCGCGACACCGGCGCCCGGGGCGCGAGACTCCACGACGGCCTCCTTCCTGATCCAGCGAGAATGCTGTGGCGACTGGATCGAGAGTACCAACCCCGCGGCGGCGGGTCAAAGCGACCTCCCGGGTTATCGTGCCGGCATGCGCGAGGCGCTCTGGCGGCAGCTCGGGGCGGCGGTCGACATGCTGGGGAACGCGATCGCGGCCTTTCCGGACGAGGTGTGGCTCGACCCGGCGCGGCGGCCGCCGCCGTGGCACCTCGCCTACCACACCCTGTTCTTCCTCGACCTCTACCTGTCGCCCGGGCTGGACGGCTTCGCGCCGCCGGCGCCGTTCACGCTGTCGGAGCTCGATCCCTCGGGCGTCCTCCCGGAGCGGCCCTACACCCGCGCAGAGCTCCTCGCCTACCTCGACCACGGCCGCCGCAAGGCGCGTTCGACGCTCGCCGGGCTCACCGACGAGGCGGCGGCGCGGCCGGTGTCGTTCCCCTGGGTCGGCGAGATGTCCTTCGGCGAGCTGCTGCTCGTCAGCCTCCGCCACGTCCAGCACGGGGCGGCGCAGCTCAACCTGATCCTGCGCCAGACGGTCGACGCGGCGCCGGAGTGGGTGAAGCGGGCGGCGGAGGGGCTCGACGGCGGCTGAGGAGGTTCGCGCGGTGTGCGTCGAGCCCTCGCGCCGCCGTCGCTCCGCTCCCTGGCAGCGGGCGCCGGATCCGCCCGGGCCGATCGATCCGGCCCGGGCGGAGGCGCCGGCCTCAGAAGAGGTTGGTGATCGCCGCCGTGAAGCGGTCGACGAGCACCTCCGTCCCCAGCGCGCCGGTCCCCGTCTTGTTGGTGACGAACCAGACGTCGAGCTGGCTGTCGATCACCTTCGGCGAGGCGGGCACGTTGTCGACGTCGTGCGTGAAGCCGAACTCCAGCCCGTGGGTCCCGATCGGAAAGCCGAGATCGAGGGTGACCTCGCTCCGCCGCTGGAAGGGGCCGGTGACCAGCGAGTCGGCGGTGTAGAGCCATACCTCGGCCGCCACGGCGGGATCGCCCTCGGCGACCAGCGCGACGTACTTGCTCTGGCTGAACGGCGTCGAGCTGTCGAAGACACGGGTCAGCGCCGACTGTCGAATCCCGCCGGAGAGCTGGAAGCTCGGCATCACGTTCATCCCGAGCGCCGCGAAGGAGACCTGCTGCCCGAGGCTGATCGCGCTCCACTCCCAGTCGCCCGACACATCGGTGCCGCTCACGATCTCCCAGCCGCTGCCGCCATAGCCCGGCACCGACACGGACGAGGTGTCGACCGGGCTGCGAAGCAGGTACACGGCCGAGGTGTTCAGCTTCGTCAGCGTGAGATAGAAGTAACCGCCGTCGACGATCAGATCGCTCACCAGCAGCCCTTCACTGCGGCAACACTCCACCGGGACGTATGCTGGATCCTCCGAGTCGTAGTCCGTGCAGAGCTGCGCCGGCATTTCGGCGGTGGACTCGCCGCTGTCGCGGAAGAGGATCTGTGGATCGATCGTCCAGGTCTCGCCGTCGTCCGAGTAGGCCCAGAGGACGCGCCATAGGTCTGCCGCTTGCGAATTGCCGAGCGCGAACATCGGGTGGATGTGATACATGCTGTTGAAGGCCATGAACCACCGGGAGGTCCCGTTGCCGTACTCGACCTCGATCGCCTTCGAGTTGGCGGCACCGGTCGCCCAGGTGTTGGGGTTCGACGGGAAGCACGCCGATTCGGAGCCGGTCGCGGGCGGACAGACGCTCTCGCCGTTTGCACAGGACACCCGGAAGGGCGTGGGAACGAAGGAGTTGATGGTCAGGTGGGTGATCTGATCCGCGTAGCCGTCGGTGCCCCACGGCTCGTGTGATTGATTCGGCCACAGCCACGCGAAAGGCTGGACAGCCGTGTTGTCCTCGCCGGGGTGCCCGTTCCAGGTGCCGCCCCAGCCGCAGGTCGTCTCACCGTCGAGGCAGGCGATCGGCTTCCAGAAGAGGCCGATCGCGTCGGTGCTGCACTTCGGATCTGTCCAGCCGATCGGATCGTTGGAGAGCTCGCAGGTCGGGTCGCCCGAGTGGAAGCGATAGTTCTGGAGAGCGGAAAAATCGGAGGTCCACCGGCCCTTGCCGGCCCCCGTGTTGGCGTAGACCCGCACCACGCCCGACGCATCGGAAACCGAGAAGCCGGAGCCGGGGATCTCCCAGTTCGGGTCCTGGGCACGAGGGCTGGGTTGCAGGATGTCGAGCACGGGCGTCTGAGCCGAGGACGGCAGCGCGAGCAACGACACACCGATCAAGATGGAAAGACTTCTGGAGGACATCGAGTCTCCTTGCGCGAAGGTGGAACGGGCGCGACCACGCACTGCGAGCGCGCATTCGCAATTGGCTATGGACATATCAAGTGTCGGCCGACGACGGAAGCGGGACGGCTACGCTCAGCGGACCCGCTCGGCGGGCGCCAGCAGGTGCGCGATCGCCAGCAGCCCCGGCGCCACCAGGGCGGCGGCGATGCGGAAGAAGGCGGCGCGCAGGTGCCCGACCGGCTCGAGGTAGGTGAAGAGCGCGGTCGCGGCGTAGATCGCCAACTGCAGCCACACCGCCGCCGCCAGCGCGGCGGCCGCCCGCCGCCGGAGCGCCAGCGCCGCGATCGAGGCGAGCGCCAGCAGCGGCCAGAAGCCCAGCCAGTCGGCCGCCAGGAGCTCCTCGAGACAGAAGGCGGCGATCGCCGGGAGGATCGTCAGCCGCTCGACGCCTCTCCCCCACCAGTCGCCGAGGAAGAAGCTCGCGCCCTGCGGCAGGACGAAGCGGCCGATCGCCCAGGCGCCCAGCCCGACGGCGGCGCACGCGGCGGCGGCGGGCGCCCACCGGCGCCGGTCCGGCCCGGTCACGGATCGCGACGACCACAGCGCCGCCGCGAGCGCCAGCACGGCCAGCGGAAACCCCTCCGACTTCAGCCACGGCAGGAGGCCGAGGACGAGGCCGCCGGCCGCCGCCGTCCGCGGTCCGCCGCCGGCGGCGAGGAGCAGCGCGGCGCCGGCGGACACACACCGCGAGCGGCATCTCGGCCAGTGCGACCGCCTCGGTGTCCCAGTAGAGCGGCGAGGAGGCGAGCGCCGCCGCCAGCAGGTTGCCCCAGGTCCACGAGCCCGCCGCGGCGCGCGCCGCGCCGCGCAGGACGAGGAGGAGCGCCACGCCGGCGAGCGCATGGAGGACGACGAAATCGCCCGCCTCGGGGCGCTCGCCCAGGGTCAGGATCCGCCAGGCGAGCGGCACGCCGAGCGGGTGGTCCGGGCGGGCGGCGACCGCCTCGGGCCAGGCGAGGAAGCCGAGGTCCAGCGCGCCGCCCGCGAGCAGGCGCCGCGCCTTGACGCCCCAGATCGCGTAGTGGTCCCAGCTCCACAGCGGCGTCCGCGCCAGCTTGACGACGAAGACGACGGCGGAGGCGAGGAGGACGAGCGCGGAGGCGCCGCGCAGCCAGGGCGGCTCCGGCCGCGGCTCGGCCACCGGAACCAGCTCGCCGCCGCGGCGCTCGGGCTCGTCCCCCAGGGCGGCG
>DATABP010000456.1:0-2288 GCA_036259515.1 Thermoanaerobaculia bacterium
GCGCTCGGCGCCGCCGGGCTGCTGCTCGTCGCTCGCGCCGGCCGACCGGACCGCGCCGCCGGCGCCGTGCCGCTCCGCCGTCCGGACGACGCCTCGCTCCTCCTCGTCACCATCGACACCACCCGCGCCGACCGGCTGGAGCCCTACGGCGGCCCGGAGGGGAGCACGCCGCACCTCGCGCGCATGGCCGAGGAAGGGGTGGTGTTCGACCACGCCTACTCGGTGGCGCCGATCACCCTGGTCGCGCATTCGAGCCTGCTGACCGGCCTCTACCCGCCGCAGCACGGCGTCCGCAACAACGGTCTCCACCGGCTGGAGGAGGACGTGGAGACGCTCGCCGAGCGGCTCTCGGGCGAGGGCTTCCGCACCGCAGCCTTCGTCTCCGCCGCCGTGCTCGAGCGCCAGTACGGGCTCGACCAGGGCTTCGAGGTCTACGACGACGACCTCTCCGCCGGCCGCGAGCGCCACCCGCGGATGGTGCCCGACCGCCCCGCCGAGGCGACCGTCGCCGCCGCCGCCGACTGGCTCGCCTCGCTCGACGACGGCGAGCGCTTCTTCCTCTGGGTCCATCTCTACGACCCGCACGCGCCGTACTCGCCGCCGCCGCCCTGGCGCGACGACCACCGCGACGACCTCTACCAGGGCGAGATCGCCTACCTCGACCACTGGATGGGGAAGCTCTTCGCCCACCCGCGGCTGCGCGCCGGCGACCTGGTCACCGCGGTGGTCGGCGACCACGGCGAGAGCCTGGGCGAGCACGGCGAGCAGACCCACGCCCTCCTCGCCTACGACGCCACCCTCCACGTGCCGCTCCTCCTGCGCTGGCCGGGAGCGCCGCGCGGGCGGCGGGTGGCCCCGGCGGTAAGCCAGGTCGATCTCGTGCCGACGCTCCTCGACCTCGCCGGCGTCGACCCACCCGCGGCCGCCGCCGGGCGGAGCCTCCTGCCGCTCGTCGCCGGCGCCCCGGCGCCGCCCCGCGGCCTCTACTCGGAGACCTACCTGCCCTTCTACACCTACGGCTGGGCGAAGCTCCGGGTGTGGCGCCAGGGGCTCGCCAAGTACGTCGAGGCGCCGACGCCGGAGCTCTTCGACCTCTCCCGCGACCCGCGCGAGCTGACCAACCTCCACGGCAGCGAGCCGGGGCTGGCGCACGACCTGGCGCGCGACCTCGGGGAGTTCCTCGCCGAGGTCGGCGGCGGCGAGGCCGAGGCGGAGCTGGCGCTCGACAGCGAGAGCGTCGAGAAGCTCCGCGCGCTCGGCTACCTCGCCGTCGGCAGCGGCCCGGGGGCGGCGGCGCGCGCCGACCGCGACCGTCCCGACCCCAAGGCGGTGATCGACCTCCACACCGGCCTCCAGAAGGCGCGGCGGCTGGCCGACGACGGCCTCCACCAGCCGGCGATCGACGAGCTCGAGCGGGTGTTGCGGCGCGACCCGGGGAACCTCGCGGCGCTGATCGACCTCGCCGCCTCGCAGGCGGCGACGGACGAGCTCGACGCCGCGGTGGCCACCGTCGAGCGGGCGCTGGCGCTCGACCCCGACTACCCGCGGCTCTACCTCCAGCTCGCCGCCATCGAGCTCCGCCGCGGCGACCCCGCCAAGGCCGCCGAGCTCGCCGATCGCGCGCTGGAGCTCGACCCACGGCTGCCCGAGGCGTGGATCCAGAAGGCGCAGATCGCCGCCCGCTCGCGGCGGGAGGGCGCGGCGGCGGCGGTGGTCGAGGAGGCGGTCTCGGCCGTCGGCGAGCACCCGCGCCTCCTGGCGGTGGCGGCGCAGCTCGTCGACCTGCCGGCGGGCGACCTCGACCGCGCCGAAGACAGGGCGCGCCGGGCGCTCGACCTCGACCCCTTCCTCCCCGCCGCCTGGCGGCTCCTCGGCGAGGTGCAGGAGCGCCGCGGGCAGGAGGACGAGGCGGCGGCGAGCTACCGCGAGGGCCTCCGGCGCCGCCCGGACGACGCCGAGCTCCACGGGCGGCTGGGCATGCTGCTGGCCCGCGACGGCCACTCCCCCGCCGCCCCGGCGCACCTCCGCGAGGCGATCCGCCTGCGTTCGGAGCCCGATCCCGAGCTCCACGTGGCGCTCGGCGCCTGGCTGGCCGGCCAGGGCGACCTCGCCGCCGCCGAGGTCGAGTACCGCCGCGTGCTGGAGGGCCGGCCGCGCCACCCCGGGGCGCGCAACAACCTGGCGATCGTGCTGTCGCAGACCGGCCGCCGCGCCGAGGCGCGGGAGATGCTCGAGGCGCTGACCGCCGAGCGCCCGCGCCTCGCCGACCCCTGGAACAACCTCGCGGC
>DATABP010000457.1:0-2002 GCA_036259515.1 Thermoanaerobaculia bacterium
CGACGTTGTGGGCGCCGGCGAGCGGCAGGTCGGCGAGGCGGAGGAGCTCGCGGTCCGGCTCGCCCGGGGCGCGCTCGACCACCGCGCCGCCGGCGACGAAGCAGCCGTCCGCCACCTCGCCGCGGCGCGAGAAGGAGCGCCGCCGCGCGCGCGCCGCCACCCCCGCGGTGCGCGGGTCGTCGGCGTTGAGCACCGCCACGTCGTCCGCCTGCTGGTTCGCGAACAGCCGCTCCTTCGCCGCGGCGTACTCGTCGAGCGAGGCGTAGCGGTCGAGGTGGTCGGGGGCGAGGTTGAGGTACGCCGCGGCGCGCGGCCGGAAGCGCTCGATCGCCTCGAGCTGGAAGCTCGACGTCTCGACGACGAAGGTGCGCCCCGGCGGCCCGTCGACCACCGCCGAGAGCGCCGTGCCGATGTTGCCGCACACCTCGACCTGCCTGCCGGCGGCGGCGAGCAGCGCCCCGGCGAGCGCCGTCGTCGTCGACTTGCCGTTCGAGCCGGTGATCGCCACCACCGGGCCGTCGAGCAACGGGAAGGCGAGCTCGATCTCGGCGACGACCGGCAGCCCGCGCCGGCGCGCCTCGGCGAGGAGCGGCCGCTCCGGCGGCACGCCCGGAGACAGCACCACCGCCTCGACGTCGCCCGGCAGCCCGCGGCCGGCCAGCTCGTCCTCGCTCCACGCCTCGAAGCGGGCGCCGGCGGGCAGGTCGAGCGCCAGCTCCTCCGGCCGCCGGGCGTCGATGCCGACCACCGCCGCGCCGCGCGACGCGAGGAGCCGCGCCGCCGCGGCGCCGGAGACGCCGAGCCCGTAGACCAGCACGCGTCGCCAGGAGCGGCCGGGTCCGAAGTCGGGAGCGCGCGTCGTCATCGGCCGGCTCACCGCAGCTTCAGGGTCGACAGCGCGACGAGGGCGAAGATCAGCGCCAGGATCCAGAAGCGCACGATGATCTTCGGCTCGGCCCAGCCGACCATCTCGAAGTGGTGGTGGATCGGCGACATCCGGAAGATGCGCCGCTTCCACAGCTTGAAGGAGGCGACCTGGAGCATCACCGAGGCCGCCTCCATGACGAAGATGCCGCCGACCAGGACGAGCAGCACCTCCTGCTTCGACAGCACCGCCACCATGCCGATCGCGGCGCCGATCGACAGCGACCCCACGTCGCCCATGAAGACGTCCGCCGGGTGGGCGTTGAACCACAGGAAGCCCAGCGCCGCGCCGACCAGCGCGGCGCAGAAGACGGTCACCTCGCCCACCCCGCCGACGTACTGGATCTGGAGGTACGCGGCGATGATGCTGTTGCCGGCGACGTAGGTGAACACCGCGTAGGTGGCGGCGGCGATCATCGTCGAGCCGATCGCCAGCCCGTCGAGCCCGTCGGTCAGGTTGACCGCGTTCGACGAGCCGACGATCACCAGCACCACGAACGGCACGTAGAAGATCCCGAGGTTGACGACCACGTTCTTGAGCAGCGGCAGCGACACCCGCGGGTCGAAGCCGTAGGCCGGCGGGATCAGGGTGAGCAGGATCGCGACCGCGGTGGCGGCGACGATCTGCAGCCCGAACTTCTGGCGGCTGGTCAGCCCCAGGTTGTGCGCGCGGACCACCTTGAGGTAGTCGTCGACGAAGCCGATGGCGCCGAAGACGACGGTCACCGCCAGCGTCATCCACACGTAGAGGTTGGTCAGGCTCGACCACAGGAGGGTCGAGACGACCAGCGCGCCGAGGATGAGGAGCCCGCCCATCGTCGGCGTGCCGGCCTTGATGAAGTGGGCCTGCGGCCCGACGTCGCGGATGTTCTGCCCCACCGACAGCCGCCGCAGCGTGCGGATGAACCAGGGCCCGAGCAGGAACGAGATGGCGAGCGCGGTGACCGCCGCCATCGCCGCCCGGAAGGTGATGTAGCGGAAGACGTTGAAGGCGCCCCACTCCTCGGAGAGCGGGAAGAGGAGGTGGTAGAGCATCAGCCGGCCCCCTCCCCGGCGCCGCGGTCGGCCAGCAGCCGGC
>DATABP010000458.1:0-3993 GCA_036259515.1 Thermoanaerobaculia bacterium
GCGACGACCGCGGCGTCCCCGGCCTCGGCGGCGTCGTGCAGCGCGGTGCGGCCGCGCGCGTCGCGGCGGTCGACGTCGAGCCCCGGCGGAGCCTCGGCGAGGAGGCGCCGGACCGCGGCGGCGTCGCCGGCGGCGATCAGCGAGCGCAGCCGCTCGTCGGGATCGACTCCACCCTTGCCCCTCCCCCGCTCGGCCTCCATCGGGTCGCCTCCTGTGCGCGGCTCACGGCAACGGCGTCACCGGCACCACGTCCAGAAGATATCTCTCGCAGGGCAGGCAGCGAATGCCGTCGACCTCCAGCGGTTCGCTCCCACGGTACAGCAGGCGCCGGCGGGCGGTCGAAAGGCGCGTGGGACGTCATCGGTCTCTCGAAACCGTGAGCCATTTCCGGTGGCGCCGTAAATCTACCTGCGATTTTCACGTCTTCGCCGTCGATTCGTGAGGGAATCGGGGTCCCCCGCCAAATGGTCAACGCGGTGTGGACTCGTCCGCTCCCTCCCTCTCCACCCGGAACACCCACGGCCACAGCTTCCCGGTGATCAGCAGCGTGCCGTCCGCCGGGTCGTGGGCGATGCCGTTCAGCACGTCCGCTCCCGCGCGTTCCGCCGGGGTCAGCAGGCCCGAGGCGTCGAGGATCGCGGTGACGTGGCCGGTGGCGGGGGCGATCTCGACGATCAGGTCGCTGCCCAACACGTTGGCGAGGACGCGGCCGTCGGGGAGGCACTCGAGCTCGTTGAGCATCTGGACGGGGCGGCCGTCGAGGGTGACCTCGACGGAGCCGGTGGCGGCGAAGGTCGCCGGGTCGCGGAAGGTGAGGCGCGAGCTGCCGTCGGTCATCGGCAGGCGGCCGCCGGGGACGGTGGCGTCGTGGCAGAGGCCCCAGCCCTCGCCCTGGTAGCGGTGCTCGCCCAAGCGCTCGAAGCCGTCGAGGCTCCACACCGGCGCCACCCCTTCGAGCCAGGTGAGCTGGACCAGCCGGCCGCCGCCCTCTCCCGGCACCAGCGCCAGCCCCTCGCCGAACCAGTCCTCCGGCAGCGGGCGCTCGGCGAGCACCCGGCCGCTCTCGATCTCGACGCGGCGCAGGCGCGACAGGCCGTAGCGGCCCGTGCTCTCGTAGAGGTGGCCGCCGTGGAGGAGCAGGCCCTGGGTGAAGGACTCCGGGTCGTGCGGGTAGCGGGCGAGGACGCGCAGGCGCTGGCGGCGGACGGGCTCGGGGGCGGCGGCTTCGGGCTCGCCGGCGGCTCCCGCGGCGGCGGCCGCCGGCGGTGCCGGACGGGCCTCCGTGCCGTTCTCGCCGCCCGCGCCCATCCCCTCGGCACCGCTGCGCGCGGCCTGCCACAGCCCCCAGCCCGCGAGGACGGCGCAACCGATCAGCAGGAGGAGAGGGATCGCGAGGCGGCGTGCCGCCGCGGCGGACGGCGGGCGCTCCGTCTTCACGTGCCGCGTCGTCTCGTGCCGCTTCCCTGCGCCGCCCGGCGCCCGCCGTCCGCCCCCGGTCCGTCCACCCGCCGCGCCCGCCGGCCGCGAGCCCCTCTTCGCTCCCGCCGGCCGGCCGCCGCCGCGGCGACGGCTCATGCCGTCGTGCCCCGCTTCCGCGTCACCATCCGCGCGAAGACCACCACCAGCCCGACGAAGAGCGCCACCGCCAGCCACTCCGCCGCCGGGCCGGCCCACGCGGTGCCCAGCGTCCAGCGCTCGGTGCCGCGCTGCGCCGCCCAGCCGGCGAGTCCGGCGATCGCCACGCCCATCAGGCCCTCGCCGCCGACCAGCCCCGAGCCGAGCAGCACGCCGCGGTCGCGCCGCGCCGTCGCCTCCTCGTCGTCCGCCGCCCGGCGCACCGCCCAGTGGCGGAGGAGACCGCCGAGGAACACCGGCACCATCGTCGACACCGGCAGATAGACGCCGACCGCGAAGGGCAGGCTGGGGACGCGGAAGACGAACTCGGCGATCACCGCGATGGCGACGCCGATCAGCACCAGGCCCCAGGGGAGCGCCTGCTGGAGGACGCCGTCGATCACCAGCTTCATCAGCGTCGCCTGCGGCGCCGGGAGGGTCTCGCTGCCGAAGCCGTAGGTCTGGGAGAGGAGCAGCACGGTCAGGCAGACGAAGGTCGCCGAGGTGAGGACGCCCACGATCTCGCCGGTCTGCTGGCGCGACGGCGTGGCGCCGAGGAGGTAGCCGGTCTTCAGGTCCTGCGACATGTCGCCGGCGATCGAGGCGGCGATCGCCACCACCGTGCCCACGGTCAGCGCCGCGTACTTGCCGGCGTCGTCGGTCCAGCCCAGGGCGAGGAAGAGGGACGAGGTGCCGAGCAGGGTGGCGATGGTCATCCCCGAGGTGGGGTTGGAGGTCACCCCGACCAGGCCGACGATGCGGCTCGACACGGTGACGAAGAAGAAGGCGAAGACGACGACCAGCACCGCCGCCACGGCGCGCCCGGCGAAGCTCTCGATCACCCCGAACACCTGCGGCACCAGCGCCAGCACGCCGGCGATCGCCAGCGCCCCGACGCCGACCACGACGAGCGACAGGTCGCGCTCGGTGCGCGGCAGGACGAGGGCGGCGGCGGCCTCCATCCGCCGCCTGATCTGCCGCGCGCCGACCTTGAAGCTCTCGACCATCGTCGGGATCGAGCGCACCAGGGTGATCAGCCCGCCGGTGGCCACCGCGCCGGCTCCGATGTAGCGCACGTAGCGGTTCCAGATCTGCCCCGGCTCCATGTCGCGGATGAGGAGCTCGGTCTCCGGGAAGAGCGGCACGGCGCGGGCGGCGCCCCACCAGTCGATCAGCGGGATGATCACCAGCGAGGAGAGGAGGCCGCCGCCGACCATCACCGCGGCGATCCGCGGCCCGAGGATGTAGCCCACCCCGAAGAGCGCCGCCGAGACGTCCGCCCCGAGCTCGCCCTTCCGGAGGAACGGCACCCGCGCCTCGATCGAGTTCGGCACTGCCGCGGCGAGGTCGGTAATGCCCTTGAGCAGCGCGCCGATCCCCAGCCCGTAGAAGACGTTCTTCGCCCGGCCGCTGCCCGCCTGGCTGGCCAAGAGCACCTCGGCGCAGGCGGTGCCCTCGGGGTAGGGCAGGGTGCCGTGCTCGCGCACGATGAGGTACTGGCGCAGCGGGATCATGAAGAGCACGCCGAGGAGGCCGCCGCACATGGCGAGGAGCGTCATCTGGAGGAGCGACGGGCTGAACCCCCACAGGAAGAGCGCCGGGATGGTGAAGATCACGCCGCTCGCCACCGACGACGACGCCGAGCCGACGGTCTGCGACATGTTCGCCTCGAGGATGGTCGAGCCGACGCCGGCCGAGCGCAGGGCCCGGAAGACGGCGACGGTCATCACCGCCACCGGGATCGAGGTCGAGATGGTCAGCCCGGCGCGCAGGCCGAGGTAGGCGTTGGCGGCGCCGAACAGGATGCCGAAGAGGATGCCGGCGAGGATCGCCTTGGCGGTCGACTCGGCCGGGCTCTCGCCGGCCGGCACGTAGGGCTGCACCGCGGCCGGCGGCTCGGCGGCGCCGCGCCGCTTCGCCGCCTGCGCCTCCCCCGGCGACACGCCCTGCCCGATCCCCTCCTCGGCCTTCACTCCGCGGCGGATCCCCTCGTTCGGGTCGGCGTCGCTCATCTCTCCCCTCCTCGGGCTGGTTCCACGGCGGCTGGTTCGGCGGATCGGGAAGCGTCGCGAGCGGCGGCGGGAGCGGCGCCGGCGGCCTCGGCGAGGGCGCGGGCGGCGTCCTCGAGCCGGAAGAGGGCGGAGCGGACGCGCTCGGCGGCGGCGGTCAGCGCCGCGCCGTCCCGCGCCTCGACCGCGGCGACCAGGTCCGGCAGCACCCAGGCGGCGTAGCCGGAGTCGGCGTCCGGGGCGGCGAAGAGGTTGCGGTACCAGGGGCGGCCGGCGAGCCCGCCGGGGTCGACCCAGGCGCGGTCGGCGGCGACCAGCGCGCGGTGGGCGGCGGCGAGGTCGGCCGGCGCGAGGCGCCCGGCGGCGAGCG
>DATABP010000459.1:0-1763 GCA_036259515.1 Thermoanaerobaculia bacterium
CGCTCGCCGCCGGCGGTGGCGGCGAGGTAGGCGCGGTAGTCCGCCTCGCGGGCGAACAGCACCAGGGTGCCCAGCGGCGGCGCGACGAGGAGGGGGGCGGGCGCGGCGGGGAGTCCTTCCGCCACCGCGCCGGTCGGCGCCGGTTCCGCGAATCCATGGCGGCGGGCGTGGAGCGCGGGCAGCTCGGCGGCGATCCGCTCGCCCACCGCCAACAGGGGGTGCTCCGGCAGGTCGGTCAGCACCGCGAAGCGGCCCCAGCTCAGCTCGCGGAGCTGGCCTCCCAGGCCGTCGCGGGCGGCGGCGAGGAGGCGGTCGGCGACGGGGTCGCCGCCGTCCTCCTGCCGCCCGACCTCCGCCGCCGGCGCCGTCGTCAGCTCGACCCAGCCGCTCCGCTCGCCCTCGGCGACCCGCACCCACTCGCCACTGCGGTCGAGCACCGGCAGCTCGGCCGCCGCCTCGACGGTCCACAGCACCCGCCCCAGCGGGCTCGCCACCTCGCGCACCGGCGTGCCGGCCGGCACCGCGACCCGCTCTTCCGCGCCGGCCGCCGGCAGGCCGAGGACGGCGGCGAGGAGCGCCAGCCGCCAGCCCGCGTTGAAGCGCCCAGGCCGCATCGACACAAGTGTATGCGCGACCACGCCGCCTCGACGCCGCCTCGGACGAGCCCCGCCGGCGACGCCCGATCCGGGCGAGCAGCCGCCTCGCCCCGGCGGCGGGATGCAGACCGTTCGGCGAGCAGCCTCGCGTCCGGGCGCCGCGGAAGACGTCGTCCCTGCGGCGGCAGGGCACGGCGACACTCCACCGCCGGTAACGCTCCGCCCCTCCGCCCGCCGATGCCGTATCGTGACCTCGATGAGCACGTGCTCCCGTCCTCCGCTGCCGCGCGAGCGGGCCGCGCTGCGCCTGTTCCGGGCGCTGTCGCCGCGGCTGCCATGCTTCGAGCTGCCGACGCCGCCGCCCCGGCTCGAGCCGTGGGAGGAGGTGGAGGTGCCGCGGCCGGGGCGGACGGGGACGCTCCGCGCCACCTGGTTCCCCGCCGAGGGAGGCGCCGGCGGCGCGGTGCTGATGCTGCCGCCGTGGACGGCCTGGGGGTCGAGCTACTTCCACCGCCGCGGGCGCCTCGAGGCGCTGCGCCGGGCCGGCTGGTCGGCGCTGACGCTCGACTTCCCCGGCTTCGGCGACAGCGGCCCGGCCGAGGGGCTGTTCGACCGCGACGTCGAGGACGGCCTCGCCGAGCTGGCGCGGCGGGCGCCGGGCGGGCCGCTCGCGCTCTGGGGGGTGTCGGCCGGCGGCTACTGGGCGCACCCGGTGCTCGCCCGCCGCGACGGCGTCGCCGGCGCCTTCTTCGAGGACGTCTCGCCCCACCTCTTCGAGTGGTCGGCGCGCGTGCGGCCGGTGTTCCGCCCGATGTTCCTCCTCTTCCGCCTCCTCTTCCCGGCCGTCCACGCCTTCTACGACATGCGCCGCCACGCCGGGGCGTTCCGCGTCGCCCGCTCCGCCCACGTCTCGGGCGCGCTCGACCCCGGGGTGCGCCCGGAGGACACCCGCGAGCTGGCGGAGCGGGCGGGCGGCCGCTGGCTGGTGGTGCCCGGCGCCCGGCACCTCGAGGCGATCAAGGCGGCGCCGGAGCAGGTGATCGCGCTGGGGCTGGAGACGATCGGCGCGGTCCAGGCCAGGCTCAGCCCAGCTTCGCCGCGTAGCGGTCCTTGACGTGCTGGCTGATGTAGGTGCACAACCCCTGGCCCTCGACGGCGAGGCGCTTC
>DATABP010000460.1:0-1662 GCA_036259515.1 Thermoanaerobaculia bacterium
AGCCGACGAGCGTGGCGCGGTGGCCGGCGAGGGCGGCGAGGAGATCGGCGGCGGGGCGGCGGCCGGCGTCGCCAAGGGGGCGGGGCTCGTCGGCGGCCGTCGGCGGTGCGAAGTCCTGGGCCGCCCACTCGCCGCGCAGCACGTCGACCGCCGCCACCCGCAGCTACTCGTCGGGCGCGGCGGGCACGGCGGCGGCGAGCACCGGCAGTGTAGGCACCGCGGCGGCCGGCACCCCGGTGGCCTGGTGCAGGCCGAGGACCGTCGCCAGGCCGACCCGCAGGCCGGTGAAGCTCCCCGGCCCCGCCAGCGCCACGATCCCGGCCAGCCCGCGCGGCCCGTCGACGCCCGCCTCGCGCAGCACCTCGTCGATCATCGCCAGCAGCCGCTCGCTCGATCGCCCGATCTCCACCGCCCGTTCGGCCCGTACGGCGCCGCCCACGGCCACCGCCACGCTGACCACCGGCGAGGCGCTGTCGACGGCGAGGATCGGGCCGGGGGCGGTCATGGGCCGGCAGTATAGGAGCCGTCGCGCCCGTCCTCGTCAGGTTTGCACCCCTAGAATCCGTCTTCAGGAGGTATGGACATGCGACGCGCCTTCACCCTCGAGTACTGGCCCGACGCCGGCGGCTTCGTCGGGCGCCTGCGCGAGGTCCCTGGCGTCTTCAGCCAGGGCGACAGCCTGGCCGAGTTGGAAGAGAACATCCGCGACGCTTACGCACTGGTGATGGCGGACCAGATGGAGCCTGTCCGGCAATCGGTCGAGAGCAAGGAGATCGAGGTCGAGGTGTGAAGCGGGCGGCGCTCCTTCGCGAGCTGCGCCGGGCGGGGTGCGTCCTCGATCGCCACGGCTCGCGGCACGACCTCTACAGCAACCCGGCGAACGGCCGGAAGGCGCCGGTGCCCCGACACCGCGAGATCAAGGAGTCGCTCGTCGAGATCATCCGCAAGCAGCTCGGTCTCGGCTGACCCCCCACCGTATACTCCCGCCCCCATGTCCGCGCCGGCCCGGCTGACTCCGATGCTCCGCCAGTACCTGGAGATCAAGGCGGAGCACCCGGACGCCATCCTGATGTACCGGATGGGCGACTTCTACGAGATGTTCTACGACGACGCGGAGCGCGCGGCGCCGATCCTCGAGGTGCAGCTCACGGCGCGGAACCGCGGCGGCGAGAACGAGGCGCCGATGTGCGGGGTGCCGTACCACGCGCTCGACGGCTATCTCGGGAAGCTCCTCGCCGCCGGGCTCAAGGTCGCCGTCTGCGACCAGGTGGAGGACGCGGCGCAGGCGAAGGGGCTGGTCAAGCGCGAGGTGACGCGCGTCGTCACCCCGGGGACGGTCAGCGAGCCCGAGCTCCTCGACGGCAAGGAGGAGAACCTGCTCGCCGGCGTGGTGTGGGACGGCGACGGCGGCGGCGCCGGGGCGTTCCTCGACGTCTCGACCGGGCAGTTCTTCGTCCGCCGATGGCGGAGCGCGGGCGAGGGGGTGGACGACCTCGAGACGCTGCGCCCGCGCGAGGTGCTCTACGACGACGACGGGCTGCCGGCGGAGGTCGGCGCCTGGATCGAGCGGCGGGCGCCCTGCCACTCGTCGCTCGACGGCGACCGCCTGCTCGACCCAGGCGCCGACCTCCGCCGGCAGCCCGTCGTCGTCGTAGAGCACCT
>DATABP010000461.1:0-3478 GCA_036259515.1 Thermoanaerobaculia bacterium
GGTGCGCGCTGCCGGCGGCGGCGACGCTGGCGGTGGGGGCGGGGTCGCGGCTGGTCACCGGCGCCGCCGCGGCGGTGCTGGCGCTGGGCGTCGGGGCGGCCGGCGGCGCCTGGGCGTGGCGGCGGGTGCGGCCGGAGACGCCGGCGATCTACCGCGTCGAGGCGGCGGTGCGGCGGCTGCTCTTCGCCGCCTCGCTGGTCGCCATCCTCACCACGCTGGGGATCGTGCTGTCGCTGGTGTTCGAGGCGATGCGCTTCTTCGCCCGGGTGCCGCCGACCGAGCTCCTCTTCGGCCTCCACTGGAGCCCGCAGACCGCGCTCCGTGCCGAGCAGGTGGGCGCCTCGGGGAGCTTCGGGGCGGTGCCGCTCTTCGTCGGCACCTTCCTGGTCAGCCTGATCGCGATGGCGGTGGCGGTGCCGGTGGGCCTCTTCTCGGCGATCTACACCGCGGAGTACGCCGCGCCGCGGGTGCGGGCGGCGGTCAAGCCGCTGCTCGAGGTGCTGGCCGGCATCCCGACGGTGGTCTACGGCTTCTTCGCCGCCCTGACCGTGGCGCCGGCGATCCGCCGCTGGGGCGAGGCGGTCGGGCTCGACGTGGCCTCGGAGAGCGCGCTCGCCGCCGGGCTGGTGATGGGGGTGATGATCGTCCCCTTCGTCTCCTCGCTCGCCGACGACGTGATCTCCGCCGTCCCCCGCGGGCTGCGCGAGGCCTCCTACGGGCTCGGCGCCACGCGCTCCGAGACCATCCTCCGGGTGGTGCTGCCGGCGGCGCTGCCGGGGATCGTCGGCGGGGTGATGCTCGCCGTCTCGCGCGCCGTCGGCGAGACGATGATCGTGGTGATGGCCGCCGGCCTCGCCGCCAACCTCACCTTCAACCCCTTCGAGGCGGTGACCACGGTGACGGTGCAGATCGTGACGCTCCTCGTCGGCGACCAGGAGTTCGACAGCGCCAAGACGCTCTCCGCCTTCGCCCTCGGGCTGGTGCTCTTCCTCGTCACCCTGGCGCTCAACGTGGTGGCGCTCCAGGTGGTGCGGCGCTACCGGGAGCAGGTGGAGTGAGCGCCGTCACCGCGACCGGCGGCCGGGCGGCGGGGCACCCGGCGCTCGCCGAGGACGCCGTCCGGCGGCGGCTCGCCGTGCGCTACCGGCGGGAGCGGCGTTTCCGGCGGCTGGCGGTGGGCGCCGTCGGCTTCGCCCTCGCCGCGCTCGTCGTGCTGCTCGGCGACGTCGTCTGGAAGGGCTGGGGCGCCTTCCTCGCCGCGGAGCTCGAGCTCGAGATCGCTTTCGACCCGGCGGTGCTGGGAGTGGCCGGCGGCGCCGACGCCGAGGACCTCGCCTACGCCGACTACTCGCAGCTCTGGAAGGAGGCCCTCCTCGCCCGCTTCCCCGAGGCCGCCGCCGGCCGCGGCGCCCGCCGCGAGCTCTACGCGCTGGTGTCGGACGGCGCCGCCTACCGCCTGCAGCGGATGGTGGAGGAGGACCCGTCCCTCCTCGGCACGACCCGCCGCGTCGAGCTGCCGGCGGACGACGAGGTCGGGCTGCTGCTCGAGGGGCGCCTCGGCGGCGAGGCCGCCGGCCGCTTCAGCGAGCGCCAGCACGGCTGGATCGAACGGCTGCGGGCGGCCGGCGTCCTCGGGCTCGGCTGGAACGGCTTCTTCCTCACCTCCGCGGACTCGCGCGAGCCGGAGCTGGCCGGCGTCCTCGGCGCCGCCGTGGGCTCGCTCTACGCCCTCCTGGTGACGCTCCTCGTCTGCCTGCCGCTCGGCGTGGCGACCGCCGTCTACCTCGAGGAGCTGGCGCCGCGCAACCGCTGGACCGACCTCGTCGAGGTCAACGTCAACAACCTCGCGGCGGTGCCGTCGATCGTCTTCGGCCTCCTCGGGCTGGCGGTGTTCCTCGGCTTCTTCGGCATGCCGCGCTCGGCGCCGCTGGTCGGCGGGCTGGTGCTGTCGCTGATGACGCTGCCCATCGTGATCATCGCCTCGCGGGTGGCGATCCAGACGGTGCCGCCGTCGATCCGCCAGGCCGCCTACGGCCTCGGCGCCACCCGCCTCCAGGTGATCCAGCACCACGTGCTGCCGATGGCGGCGCCGGGCATCCTGACCGGCACCATCCTCGGCCTGGCGCGGGCGCTCGGCGAGACGGCGCCGCTCCTGATGATCGGCATGGTCGCCTTCGTCGCCGACACGCCGGAGGGTCCGCTCGAACCGGCGACCGCGCTCCCGGTGCAGATCTTCCTGTGGGCCGACAGCCCCGAGCGCGCCTTCGTCGAGAACACCTCGGGAGCGATCCTGGTGCTGCTCGCGGTCCTCTTCCTGATCAACGGGACGGCGGTGTGGCTGCGGCGGCGGGCGGAACGCTGACGGAGGTCACGACAGCGCGCGGCCGCAGCCGTGGTACGTCTCGCCGTCGATCGTCACCGTCACCGTGGTCTCGAACTCCTCGCCGCTCATCGTGTCCTCGCAGGGGCCGGGGGCGAGGGTGAGGACCAGGCGGCGGCCGCCGCTCTCGGTGTCGAAGGTGACCCGGCGGTCGTCGCGGTCGACCTCCGGCTCGGGCGCCGGCAGCTCGTAGCGGCGGCGGCCGTAGTCGGTGACCAGCACGATCTGCACGCCGTCGTCGAGCTCGAGGAACCAGCCCGGCTCGTTGCCGACGGCGCGGAAGTCGACGCCGCGCGCCGCCGCCGCCTCCCACACCGCCGGGTCGGGCTCGAACGGCGGCCCCGGCGCCGGCGCGCCTGTGCGGCAGGCGCCGGGGAGGAGCGCGACGGCGATCAGCAGGCAACCGAGGGCGACGGGGAGCTGGGGCGCGAGCCTTCTCACGGCGGCGATTCGTTAGCAACTCCGGTGCCGAACGGCGCCGCGCACCCGCGGTCCAGTCTGCCGGCACTGTCCCGCTGCCGGCGAGCGGGTCCACTGGAGGATCAGGGAGCCGGACTGGACCGGCCCCGCCGTGCCGGGCCCGGAAAGCGGGCCCGTCAGGAGGAACGCGATGAAGACCCGTTCGATCCTCGCCCTCGTCCTCTTCGCCGCCGCCGCGGCCGTCGCCCTGCCGGCCGCCGCCGCCGACGCTCCGCCGTTCTTCGCCGACGCCGCCGGCGACTGCGCCGCCCCGGCCGCCGCCGCTCCGGCCGCCGCCGAGCCGATCTTCCTCGTCGGCGAGGTCTGCGGCTCGAAGATCTGCGGCAAGGGCACCTACTGCTGCAACGCCTCGTGCTCGCGCTGCGTGCCGTTCGGCATGTCGTGTACGCAGGAGGCCTGCAGCGTGGCGACGGCGACCGAGCAGCAGCCGGTCGAGGTCGACCACGGCGGCTTCCACTTCGACGTCCCGTGCGGCGACAACGTGTGCACCGGCGGCAACTTCTGCTGCAACGCCTCGTGCGGCATCTGCGCCCCGCGCGGCGGCCACTGCACGCAGCAGGTCTGCAACCCCACCTCGTAGGTCGGACGCCGGCCGCCCGCCCGGCCCTCCCCGGGCTG
>DATABP010000462.1:0-8340 GCA_036259515.1 Thermoanaerobaculia bacterium
GAGGGTGACGATCGACAGCGTCGGCGGCACCGCGATCCCGCGGCCGAGCTCGGCCGAGACCTCGATGGCGTCCGCGACCTCGCGGCGGGCGGCGAGGACCAGCGGGCCGGCGCCGGCCTCGACGGCGAAGCGCGCCGGCAGGAAGCCGGGGTGGCTCACCCGCACCTCGGCCGGCGGCACGGCGTCGGGGAAGGCGAAGGCGCCGGCTGCGTCGGTCCACGCCACCGCTCCGGCGCCTCCCGCGGCGGCCATCAGCTCGACCCGCGCCTCGGCCACCGGCCGCTCGTCCTCGCCGACCACCCGCCCGGCGACCTCGGCGGCGGCCGGCGCGGCGGCGACCGCCAGCGCCGCGATGGCAGCGATCCACCTCATCGGGGGGCGGAGCATAGCAATCCGGCGCAGCGGGTCATTCGCTGCGCAGGATATGGGTCAAAGGTCGATCCGATGCCCAACCCTTGACCCCCTCGCGGACCGAAACATCTAGCGAATTGGCCCTTTCTCGATTGGACCGCCCCTTGCAGTCGGCCCCCCCCGCCCGATCGCGGCGCTGTCGTCCGCGACCGGTCTCGTGCGCGCGCCGCCGGCCGGAAACCGTTTCCGGACCGGCGCCGGCCTCAACACTCTAGGAGGATGCCGGATGAAGAAGTCTGCCTGTCTCGTCGCCTTCTGCGGTCTGCTGACCGCGGCGGCGATCCCCGTCGCCGCCGTGCAGCCCGTCGACGATTTCCTGGCCTCGATCGCGAGCGACACGCCGCAGGCCTTCAGCGAACGGGTCGGCACCTACGACCCGGATCAGCTCCGCCAGCAGCGCGCCCATCTGCACCGCATGCTGACCTCGGAGCGGGTCGCCGAGGCGGCGCAGAGCCCGATCGCCATCGAGGTCACCCGCGGCGAGATCCGGCAGCTCCTCGAGGAGCGGCGCGGCGTTGCGAACCGCAAGATGCTCGCCGGCGTCGCCAAGCCGGTCGGCGCCCGCGTGGACCTCGCCGCGGTCTCGGCCGGCGACGGCGTCCGCCGCCTCGCCTTCGGCGCCGCGCGCACCGCGGGCGAGCGCACGGTGTGGACCGGCACGGCGGCGTCGCCGGGCGCCTACGGCGTGCGCGTCCACTTCACCGACGTGAACCTGCCGCGGGGCGCCGCGCTCTACGTGTACAACGCGGACGGCGCGGCCTTCGGCCCCTACACCGGCCGCGGCCCCAACGGCACCGGCGAGTTCTGGTCGAACATGGTGCGCGGCGACGTCGCCTCCATCCAGCTCCGCGGCCCGGCCGGCTCGGGCGGCTCGTTCAACGTCGCCGGCATCGGCCACGTCGACCGCGAGCTCCTCGGCATCGATCCGCGCGCCGGCACGCTGTGCTCGTTCAACGCCGAGTGCGTGGAGAGCGCCGCCTGCACCACCTCGGCGGCGGTCGCCGACGCCCAGGACGCCGTGGCGCACATCCAGTTCGTCTCCGGCGGCTTCATCTTCATCTGCTCGGGCGGCCTGCTCAACGACACCGACACGTCGTCGACCATCCCCTACTTCCTGACCGCCAACCACTGCATCAGCCGCGAGCGCGAGGCCGACTCGATGGAGGCCTTCTTCTTCTTCGAGGCGACCCAGTGCGGCGGCGGCTGCTTCAACCCCGACGGCGTGCTGCCGTCGACCCTCGGCGCCGACATCCTGAGCGCCAGCTCGACCTCCGACTACACCCTGATGCGGCTCTCGCAGGCGGCTCCGGCGGGCGCCGTGCTGATGGGCTGGAACGCCACCCCGGTGGCGAACAGCAACGGCACTCCGCTCTTCCGCATCAGCCACCCGCAGGGCGCGCCGCAGGGCTACTCCGAGCACGTGGTCGACACCGCCCGGCCGACCTGCAACACCTGGCCGCGCGGCAACTGGATCTACAGCTCCGACGTCCTCGGCGCCACCGAGGGCGGCTCGTCCGGCTCGCCGGTGGTCAACGGCGCCGGGCAGGTGGTCGGCCAGCTCTCCGGCGGCTGCGGCTTCAACGTCAACGACGTGTGCGACACCGCGGCGAACGCCACGGTCGACGGCGCCTTCGCCGCCTACTTCGCCAACGTCGACGACATCCTCGACCCGAGCACCGGCGGCGGCGGCGACCCGGGCGGCGAGTGCCTGCCGACCGGCTCCTCGTGCTCCGACAACGCCGACTGCTGCAGCGGGAGCTGCAAGGGCGGCCGCAACAAGACCTGCAAGTAGACGAGAACGGTTCCTCCGGCGGCCCTCCCCGGGCCGCCGCCACCCCGGCCGGGGCCTCGCGCCCCGGCCCTTTTTTTTCCCCTTCGTCCGTCCAGGTCGTCTTTCTCCCGAAGCATTCGGCCCGCTCCGACCGTCGCACGACCGTCACCCGCCGGTGACCGGTGCGGGACGCTCCGGTCACGCGCGGCTCGTCAAATGGCCCCGTCGTCGCGCATCGGCGCGCTTCCCTTGCGGTCCGATCGGACCAGGAGAGAGCAGAGGCCATGGAACGAGCTCACGTCCGCAGTCCCCGCCGGCGACGCGCCCTGGCGCTCGCCGCCGCCCTCGTCACCGCCCTCGTCGGCCCACCGGCGGCCGCCGAGACCGGCGCCGTGGTCGGCGCCGTGCTCAACGGCCTGACCGGCCAGCCGGTGCCGGGGGTCCGCGTGTCGGTGGTCGAGACCGGCGCCGCGACCACCACCGATCCCGACGGCCTCTACCGGCTCGAGGCGCCGGCCGGCAGCTACACGCTTCTCGTCGCCCGCGACGGCTTCGACGACCGGACGGTGACCGGGGTCGCGGTCGCAGCCGGCCGTCCGGCCGACGTGTCGGTGGTGCTCATGCCCACCTCCGACGGCGCGGCGGAGCAGGGCTCCGCCGCCTTCGGCGAGGAGATCACCGTCGCCGCCGAGGCGGAGTCGGCCAGCGAGGCCGCGATGCTCGCCGAGCGCCGCCGCGCCGGCCAGATCTCCGACCTGATCGGCAGCCAGGAGATGGCGAAGACCACCGGCGGCGACGCCGCCGGCGTGCTCAAGCGGGTGACTGGCATCTCGCTCCAGGACGACCGCTACGTCTTCGTGCGCGGCCTGGGCGACCGCTACAGCAACACGCTGCTCGACGGCTCGAAGGTCCCGTCGACCGAGTTCGAGAGGAAGGTCGTGCCGCTCGACCTCTTCCCGACCGACCTGCTCGACAAGGTGCGGGTGGCGAAGAGCTACAGCGTCGACCGCCCGGGCGACTTCGCCGCCGGTTTCGTCGAGCTCGAGACGCTCCAGTTCCCCGGCGAGCGCACCGCCTCGATCGGGCTGTCGGTGGGGCAGGACTCGATCGCCACCGGCAACCCCTACCTCTCCTTCGGCGGCGGGCTCGACTTCTTCGGCGACGGCGGCCAGCCGCTGCCGGGCTCGATCCCGAGCGCCGACCTGGTCCGCTTCAGCCCGTTCTCGGGCGAGGGCTTCACCCCCGCCGAGCTCGAGGCGTTCGGCGAAGAGCTCGTCGGCGTGTGGCAGCCCGCCGGCGAGGACGCCCCGCTCAGCCGCGGCTACGAGCTGGCCTACGGCGACACCATCGGGCGCCTCGGGCTGATCGTCTCGGCGAGCTACGACAACGACTTCGACTCCCGCGCCGAGGCGACGAACGTCTTCAGCGCCACCGCCGGCGGCGGGGTGACGCCGCAGAGCAGCTACGACGTCGACTACGGCGAGGAGCAGGTGCGGCAGTCGGCGCTCGCCAACTTCGCCTACCGCCTGTCGGCCGACCACAACCTGCGCCTCCGCTCGCTCTACACCCACCTGGCGAACACCGAGGGCCGCTTCCTCGAGGGCTTCTACGGCGACTTCAGCTCCGACATCCGCGACTTCCGGGTGAGCTATCGGGAGCAGGAGGTGATCAACCTCCAGCTCTCCGGCGACCACTATCTGGGCGGAGTCGGCCCCGGAGGCTCGGTCGTCGAGTGGCAGGCCGCCGCCTCGACCGCCGAGACCGCCGAAAACCGCCGCCAGGCGATCTACCGCGAGCAGACGGAAGGCGTCTTCCGCCTCACCCCCGACGCCCAGAGCGGCTTCATGTACTTCAACGACCTCGCGGACGACCTGGTCGACGCCGGCGTCGACTGGACGAGCTTCCTCGTCTCCGGCCGCGTGAACGGGGCGCTCAAGGCCGGCCTCGCCTACACCACGCGCGAGCGCGAGTTCGACGGCCGGCGGCTGCGCTTCTTCCACCGCAACGTGCGGAACGTCGACCTCTCGCTGCCGCCGGACCGGCTCTTCGTGCCGGAGAACATCGGCCCCGACGGCTTCGAGGTCGAGGAGATCACCCGCCCGACCGACACCTACGACGGCGCCCACGACGTGGCCGCCGCCTACGCCCAGGCCGACCTCGGCTGGGGCCGGTGGCGGGTGATCGGCGGACTGCGCTTCGAGGACTCGCGGATCGACCTCGTCACCCTCGACCGCAACGATCCGTCGCTGGCGTCGGTCGAGACCGGGCTCGACGAGTCGGACGTGCTGCCGGCGCTGTCGGTGGTCTACCAGCTCACCTCCGACACGAACCTGCGCGGCGCCTTCAGCCGCACCGTCAACCGGCCGGAGCTCCGCGAGCTGGCGCCGTTCAAGTTCACCCACGTCGTCGGCGGCTACTCGGTGACCGGCAACCCGGAACTCGAGAGCGCCGACATCGCCAGCTACGACCTGCGCTGGGAGTGGTTTCCCTCGGCCGCCGAGGTGGTCGCCGTCTCCGCCTTCTACAAGGACTTCACCGCTCCGATCGAGGCGGTGGTGATCGGCGCCGCCGAGCTCCTCGAGACCTACGAGAACGCCGACTCGGCGCGCAACTACGGCCTCGAGCTCGAGATGCGCCGCGACCTCGGCAGCCTCTCGCCGGCGCTGGCGCCGTTCTCGGTCGTCCTCAACGGCACCTGGGTCGACTCCGAGATCGAGATCGATCCCGACGCGACGATCCTCACCAACGCCACCCGGCCGCTGGCCGGCCAGCCGGAGGTGGTGGGCAACGTGGCGCTGGAGTGGAGCCGGCCGGCGTGGGGGACCAACCTCCGGCTGCTCTTCAACCACGTCGGGGAGAAGGTCGCCGCCGGCGGCGCCCTGGGGCTCCCCGACGTGCTCGAAGAGGACCGCTCGACGCTCGACGTCGTGTGGTCGCAGTCGCTCGGCGGCCTGGCCGACGGCCTGACCCTGAAGCTCTCCGGCGCCAACCTGACCGAGGAAGAGCACCTGTGGACGCAGGGCGGCGGGCTCTTCCGCCGCTACGAGCCGGGGCGCGAGGTCGGCGTCTCGGTGAGCTACAGCCTGGACTGACGGTTTCTCGACGAGCCACCGTTCCCACAACCAACCGAGGAGGTCCTCGCATGGAATCGAGAAGAAGAAAGCACATCTTGGCCGCGCTCGCGGCCACGGCGGTGGTCGCCGCGGCGCAGCCGGCGGCGGCGCAGCCGGCGCCCGAGCTGCCGCGCTGGGTCCAGGCCGCCCCGGCGTTCGCCCCGCTGGCGCCGCGTCTCGCCGACCGGCCCGCGGTGCTGCTGGAGACCGACTACTACGTCTACGGGCCGGGGACCAACTTCGACGAGCCGGAGGTGACCGTCTCGATCGACGCCAACAGCCACGACGGCCCGGCGACGCTCTACCTCTTCTGGGAGGACCGCGGCAACGGTCAGCGCCAGTACTACAACGTCGCCACCGGCTTCGGCAACGCGGCGGTCGATCTCTTCGGCACCGCGGGGTCGCCGGCCCTGGTACGGGTGCCGGAGCTGACCGACTTCCGTCTCTTCGGCGCCGGCAGCGCGTTCGGCTCGCTGCCGAACACGGTGCCGCGCACCACGGGTCTCTATCAGCTCGTGCTCGAGATCCGCGACGCCGCCGGCGCCCAGGCGATCGCGCGCAGCAACGCGATGTACAACTTCGTCGACGGCGTGGTCCCGGTGTCCGGCGTCATCGCGGGCGGCGACTGGACGGCCGACAACGCCTACTTCCTGGCGGCGCCGGTCCACGTCACCAGCGGGACGCTGAACATCCAGGCGGGCACCGTCGTCCTCGGCGGCAACGCCGGCGAGGGCACCCTGGTCATCCGCCAGGGCGCCCAGATCAACGCCGTCGGCACCGCCGAGCGGCCGATCGTCTTCACCTCCGAGTTCCCGGTCGGCGAGCGTGCCGCCGGCAACTGGGGCGGCCTGGTGATCAACGGCTCGGCGCCGGTCAACGTGCCGAACCCAACCGGCGAGGGCGACTCCGGTCCGTACGGCGGCGACGACCCGAACGACTCGTCGGGCCGCCTGTCCTACGTGCGGGTCGAGTACGCCGGCATCCGCTTCAGCGACCAGAACGAGCTCAACGGCATCGCGCTCCAGGGCGTCGGCCGCGGCACCCGGCTCGACCACCTGCAGGTGCACTTCAACCAGGACGACGGCATCGAGTTCTTCGGCGGCACGGCCGACGCCAGGCACGTGCTGATCACCGGCGCCGAGGACGACAGCCTCGACTGGACCTTCGGCTGGAACGGGCGCCTGCAGCACTTCGTCGCCATCCAGCGCAACCCGTCGGGGGACTCCGGCGTCGAGGCCGACAACGACGAGACCGATCCCAACCTCCTGCCGCGCTCGAACCCGACGATCTTCAACGCCACCTGGGTCGGCAACCGCCGCGTGCCCGGCGGCGAGAGCGGCCGCGGGCTGCTGTTCCGCCGCGGCACCCACGTCACGCTGAAGAACTTCGTCGTCGAGTCCTTCACCGGGCTCTGCCTGGAGGTCGACGGGGCCGACAGCGAGGCCGCGGTCGGCGCCGGCATCGACGTCTCGCACGGCTTCCTCTCCGACTGCGCCGCCGGAAGCAGCGACGTCCAGGAGTACCTCCAAGGGCAGCCGAACGTGTTCTTCGCCGCCGCCCTGCTGGCCGATCCCTTCGCCCTGACCGGCGACGTCACGCCGCTGTCGCCGCAGGCGCGCGACGCCGGCAGCGCCGCGGCGCCGCCGGCCGACGGCTTCTTCGACAACGTCAACTACGTCGGCGGCGTCAACCCGAACGACCCGTGGATCTGGGAAGGCTGGACCACGTGGTCGGACAACTGAGCACGAGCGAGGAGAACGCGAGGAACATGAACGTGAAGAGACTCTTCCTGTCGGCCGCAGTCCTCCTGCTCCTGCCGCTGGCGGCTTCGGCGGACGACTTCTCGGCCCAGCTCGCCGGCACCGGCGGCGCCCAGGGCTTCGCCAGCCTGCGCACCGGCGGCGGCCAGATCACCTACTCGATCGTCACCAACGGCATCGGCGACGTCACCGGCGCCAGCGTCGCCGGGGTCGCCCTCGGCGCCTCCTCGGCGACCGGATCGGCCGCCGGCTCGGTGGTCTCCGGGGTCACCGACCTGGCGGGCGCCACCCTCACCGTCGACGGCAGCTCGGGCTCGGTCTCCGGCCCGGTGGTGCTCGCCGGGGAAAGCGGCGGTCCGGGTCCCGGCGCCGGCACCGTCCAGCTCGCCGCCGCGCTGGCGACGGCGCTGGAGTCGGACGGAACGGTGACGCTGACCGTCACCCGCACCGGCGGCACGACCGGCGCGGCGTCGGTCGACTTCACCGTCGAGGACGGCACGGCCACGGGCGGCGTCGACTTCGCGCCCGCCGCCGGCACCCTGACCTGGGCCGACGGCGACGGGGCGGCGAAGCAGATCGTCGTCACCCTGACCGAGGACGAGGACGAGGAGGGAGCGGAGACGTTCGAGGTGGCGCTCTCCGACGCCACCGGAGCCCAGCTCGGCTCCCCGGCCACCGCCACCGTCACCGTGCTCGACGACGACTCCCCGTGCGTCGAGGACGCCACCACCCTCTGCCTGGCCGGCGGACGCTTCGAGGTGCGGGCGACCTTCGACCCGCCCAACGACGCGGACGAGCTGTTCGACGCCGGGCAGGCGCAGCCGCTGACCGCCGACACCGGCTACTTCTGGTTCTTCGACGCCGCCAACGTCGAGGTGGTCGTCAAGGTGCTCGACGCCTGCACCGTCAACCAGCGGGTGTGGGTGTTCGCCGGCGGGCTGACCGACGTGGCGACGCGGATCACCGTCCGCGACACGCTCCGCGGCCCCGTCCGCGAGTACGAGAACCCGCAGCAGACGGCCTTCCAGCCGATCCAGGACACCGCCGCCTTCGCCACCTGCCCGTAGCGGCGGAACGGAATCACGCGCTCTCCTGTCGCGACTCGCCCCGGCCCGAAGGCCGGGGCATTTTTTTTCGGCTCGCGCGAGACCCGCGGCGGCTCAGAAGCGGGAGACGGCGCGCTCCTTGGCGGGCAGCACCTCGAGGCAGGTCGTCCACCAGCCGGAGAGGATCGTCTCGACGAACTCTTCCGGCAACCGCTCGGCGCGCATCTCGGCGGCGAGCG
>DATABP010000463.1:0-4900 GCA_036259515.1 Thermoanaerobaculia bacterium
CGCCGTGGTGCCGGTTCGCGCGCAAGAAGCGTGGCTCCTTTTTGACGAAGTAGCGATCCGGACCGCCGCAGGAAACCCAAATGGTCGAGACCCGCTCGACCTACCGGTGCTGAACCGACTTGAAGAGCTGCCTGACCCAAAGCAACGACTCCACGAAATCCTAAGGACCGGAAGCGGACTCGGCCCGCGACGGAGGTCGTCCCTCAGAATGGGCTCCGCGGTACACCGAATCGCCGAACTTGTTGAAGACTTCTCGCCGCTGCGCACACTCGGCGCCTTTCAGGCCTTCGAGCAAGACTTGAGGGATGTGCTGGCATCGCGGGGTTGGCGGCGCGGCACGTAGTGGCGTTAGTCGAGTAGGTTACGCGCGCTCGTATCGTCATTAGCCGGATTCATTGAGCAACTCCGCCGGTGGTAGGCCAGAGAATCAGTCGCAGCAGTTCGAGGCGACGGCGCAGTCGATCCCTTTGGCGCGAACAACTGTAGGCGGGCCAGGAGCTGATCACGATCCAGTGAGAGGGGCGCGGCTGCGGTGTGCGGGAGCTCCGGAAGGCGGGAGATAATGAGAAGAGGCCGTGGCCCCTCGTTATCGATGTCCCGATCGCCCACTCGATCATGCGCTACTCCGGCCTCGGCGGCTTCCTTCCTGCTTTCCCCTTGATGTCCGCTCGCCTTGCCGCCCTGCCCGCCTCCTGAGCCTGCCGCCGGCCCGCCCCCGTCTCAGCTCGCGGTGCCCGCCTTCGCCGCCACCTTCCTCCGGCTCGCCGACAGCACCCGCTTGCGCAGCCGGAACGCCTCCGGCGTCACCTCCACCAGCTCGTCCTCGCGGATGAACTCCAGCGCCTGCTCGAGCGACAGCCGCCGCGGCGGCACGAGCTGCACGTGGTCGTCCGAGCCCGAGGCGCGCATGTTGGTCAGCTTCTTCTCGCGGACGTAGTTCACGTCGAGGTCGCTGTCGCGGTTGTGCTCGCCGACGATCATCCCCTCGTAGACCTCCTCGCCGGGGCCGACGAACATCGTGCCGCGCGGCTGCAGGTTGTCGATCGCGTAGGCGGTGGCGCGGCCGGGACGGTCGGCGACCAGGGCGCCGGTGGCGCGGTGGGCGATCTCGCCCTGCCACGGCTCCCAGGCGTCGAACAGGTGGTTCATGATGCCGGTGCCGCGGGTCTCGGTGAGGAACTCGGTGCGGAAGCCGATCAGGCCGCGCGAGGGGATGCGGAACTCCATGCGCACCCGCCCCGAGCCGTGGTTGACCATCTTCATCAGCCGGCCGCGGCGCTGGCCGGTCTTCTGTGTCACCGCGCCGACGAACTCCTCCGGGCAGTCGACGAGCAGGAGCTCGACCGGCTCGTGGAGCTGTCCGTCGACGCGGCGGGTGACCACCTGCGGCTTGCCGGCCGCCAGCTCGAAGCCCTCGCGGCGCATCTGCTCGATGAGGATGGCGAGCTGGAGCTCGCCGCGGCCGGAGACCTCGAACACCTCCGGCGAGCCGGTCGGCGCCAGGCGGATCGCCGGGTTGACGTGCGCCTCGCGCTCCAGCCGCTCCTTGAGCTTGCGCGAGGTGAGGTGCTTGCCGGAGCGGCCGGAGAACGGCGAGTCGTTGACCGACAGCATCATCGAGATCGTCGGCTCGTCGACCTGGATCGGCGGCAGCGGGCGCGGGTCGTCGGCGGCGGAGATCGTCTCGCCGATGCCGATCTCGTCGAAGCCGGCGACGGCGACGATCTCGCCCTGCCGGGCCTCGCGCGCCTCGACCCGCTTCAATCCCTGGTAGCCGTAGAGGTTCGAGACCTTGCCGCTCGCCGTCGTGCCGTCGAGATGGCAGAGCGCCACCTCCTGGCCCTTGGCGATCCGCCCGTTGACCACCCGGCCGATCACCAGCCTCCCCACGTAGTCGTCCCAGTCGAGGCTGGCGACGAGGAGCTGGAGCGGCGCCTCGGGGTCGAAGCGCGGCGGCGGCACGGTGGCGAGGATCTGGTCGAAGAGCGGCGCCAGCGTCTCGTCCGGGCCGTCCGGGGTGCGGCGGCAGGTGCCGGCGCGGGCGTTGGTGTAGAGCACCGGGAAGTCGAGCTGCGCCTCGTCGGCGTCGAGGTCGATGAAGAGGTCGTAGACCTCGTCGAGCACCTCGGCGACCCGGGCGTCGGGACGATCGATCTTGTTGACCACCACGATCGGCGGCAGGTGGGCCTCGAGCGCCTTCTTGAGCACGAAGCGGGTCTGCGGCAGCGGCCCCTCCGAGGAGTCGACCAAGAGCATCACCCCGTCGACCATCTTGAGGATGCGCTCCACCTCGCCGCCGAAGTCGGCGTGGCCGGGCGTGTCGACGATGTTGATCCGGGTGCCGCGGTAGGTCACCGCGGTGTTCTTCGCCATGATGGTGATGCCGCGCTCGCGCTCGAGGTCGATCGAGTCCATCACCCGTTCGGCGACCTCCTCGTTGGCGCGGAAGGTGCCGCTCTGCCAGAGGAGGGCGTCGACCAGCGTCGTCTTGCCGTGGTCGACGTGGGCGATGATCGCGAGGTTGCGGACGTCGTCGCGCGTGGCGTGAGCCATCGGGGGAGCCTTTCGGAAAACCGTGTCGGGAGACCGGCGAGCGGGCGCCGCAGGGTCCGGCGGCGGCCGGTCGGGAGCGCCGGGGCGGGTGCCCGCGGCATCGCTGCAACCGCCGGCCGGCCCGGCGTCTTCCCCGGCTCCGGCGAAAGCCGTCGGGCTAGCCGCTCCCCTCCGCCGCCCGGAACGCCCGCGCCAGCCGCTTCATCCGCCGGCGGTTGACGCCGAGGTCCCAGTGGCCCATCCGCGAGGCGGAGCGGAAGCGGAGGACGCCGGCCGCCGCGTCGACCTCGACGTCGACGTCGTCGACGAAGGCGAAGACGCGGGAGCGGAACTCGGCGTGGAGCCCGCCGGGCTCGCGGTGGCGGAGGGTGGCGCGCGGCTGGGCCTCGATCACCGCCGCCATGCGCGCCAGCGCCAGCTCGGGGGCGCCGCGGAAGGGGATCGGCGGCACGCGGTGGCGGCGGTCGGCGGCCTCGGTGGAGACGCAGTTGGGCCGGTCGGGGCAGGGGGCGAGGCGGCTCTTCGCGGCGGTCGGCGGCTCGGGCATGATGGGCGGCGGCGCGGCCGGGCGGAACGCTTCCTGCTTCGCCCCGCCGGCGGCGGCCGAGGAGGCGCCGATGATGACAGAGACGAAGGTGGCGGAGAGGACGGTCTACGTGCCGGCGCTCGCCGGCGGCGAGGACGCGGCGACCTTGGAGCGCGAGCTCCGCAAGATGGAGGGCGTCGTCGAGGTCGCGGTCGACGCCGCGCGCCACGAGGTGCGGATCGTCTGGACGGAGGCGACGGTCGATTGGGCGGCGGTGCGCTGGTTCATGGAGCAGATGGGCTATCCCCCCGGCGGCGAGCACGGTGGCGGGTAGCCCGCGCCACGTCGAGGAGCTGCCCACCCCAGCGCTCCTCCTCGACCGCGAGGTGCTGGAGGCGAACCTGGCGCGGATGCAGGCGAAGGCGGACGCGCTCGGCGTGGCGCTGCGGCCCCACGCCAAGACCCACAAGTCCGCCGAGGTGGCGCGGCGGCAGCGGGCGCACGGGGCGCGCGGACTGACGGTGGCGACTCTGTCCGAGGCGCGGTACTTCGCCGACGCCGGCTTCGACGACCTCACCTGGGCGTTTCCGGTGGTGCTCTCGCGGCTCGCCGAAGCGGCGGAGCTCGCCGAGCGGGCGACGCTGCGGCTCCTCGTCGACACGCCGGAGGCGATCGACGCGCTGGAGGCCACCGGCCGGCCGTTCCACGTCTTCCTCGAGGTCGACTCGGGGCAGCACCGCTCCGGGGTCGACCCCCGCTCGCGGCGCGCCGGCGAGCTGGCGCGGCGGCTCGCCGAGCACCCGCGGCTCGTCTTCGACGGCCTGCTGACCCACTCCGGGCACGCCTACCGGGCGACCTCGGCGGAGGAGGCGGCGGCGGTCGCCGAGGAGGAGCGGCGGACGATGGCCGAGCTCGCGGACCGATTGCGCGCCGAGGGGGTGCCGGTGCCGGTGGTGTCGGTCGGTTCGACGCCGGCGATGGGCCACGTCGCCGACCTCACCGGGATCGACGAGGCGCGGCCCGGCAACTACGTCTTCTACGACGGCACCCAGGCGGCGATCGGCTCCTGCTCGCCGGCCGACGCGGCGCTCACCGTCCTCGCCTCGGTCGTCTCGTCGCAGCCGGGGGGCGGGCGCGCGGTGATCGACGCCGGCGCGCTGGCGCTGTCGAAGGACCCCGGGCCGACCCACCTGCCCGGCGGCGCGCCGTGGGGGATGGGCGGCGTGTTCGAGGACCTCGCCGCCTACCGCGCCGGCCGGCCGAGCGATCGGCTGCGGGTGACCGGGCTGTCGCAGGAGCACGGCGTCGTCTCCGGCGAGCTGCCGGTCGGCCGGCGCCTCCGCGTGCTGCCGAACCACTCCTGTCTGGCGGTGCCGAATTTCTCCGGCTATTGGGTGGTCGAGGGCGACGAGGTCGTCGACCGCTGGCCGATCCACCAGGGGCGGGAGTAGCGGCCCTCAGCCCGCCGGCGGGCTCCCCAGCCACGCCGCCCGCCGCGCCCGCTGCTCGGGGCTGGCGTCGGGGTCGATCTCCAGCCGCCAGGGCCGCGCCGGCTCGGCGCCCAGGGCGACCGGGAGCCGGATCAGCCGCTCGCGGCGGGCGGCGAGCAGCTCGACGGTCTGCTCCGGCCGGTGGCAGGCGAGGCGCTCGGCGAGGCCGCGCGGCGGCAGCCGGAAGCCGTCGATCGCCAGGAGCTCGTCGTCGACGTTGACGCCGGCGGCGAAGGCGGGAGTGCCGCGGCGCACCTCGGTGACGATCAGCCGGCCGTCGCGGAGGTCGGTGCGCGCGCCCAGCCAGGCGCGGCCGGGGGCGCCGTTGCCG
>DATABP010000464.1:0-2416 GCA_036259515.1 Thermoanaerobaculia bacterium
ACGGCGTGGATCGCCTCGACCATCTCGACGCCGCGCTCGGCGAACACCCCCACCCGGCTCTCCGGACCGATGCCGAGGCGCCCGAGGTGGCGCGCCAGCCGGCACACCCGCGCCTCGAAGTCGGCGTAGGTCGGCCGCTCCTCGGCGCAGATCAGGGCCGTCGCCTCGGGCGTCGCCGCCGCCTGCGCCGCCAGCCGCGCCGTGAGCACCTCCGGACCCGCGTACTCGCGAGCCGTGGCGTTCCAGCCGGCCACCACCTGGCGGCGGTCGGCCTCGTCGAGCAGCGGCACGGCGGAGAGCGGCCGGTCGGCGTCGGCCGCCGCCGCCTCGAGCAGCCGCACGTAGTGGGCCGTCATCCGCGCCACGGTGGCGCCGTCGAACAGGTCGGCGTTGTAGCCGATCCAGCCGACGAAACCGTAGGGCATCTCCTGGAGGTCGAGCTCGAGGTCGAGGCGCGAGGTGCTCTCGTTGAACTCGTAGCGGGTGAGCGTCAGCCCCTGCGCCTCGAGCGCCGGCAGCGGCACGTTCTGGAACGCGAAGAGCACCTGGAACAGCGGGTTGCGCCCGACGTCGCGGTCGAGGTCCAGCTCCTCCACCACCTTCTCGAACGGCAGCTCCTTGTGGGCGAAGGCGCCGAGGGAGGTCTCGCGCACCTGGCGCAGCAGCTCGCGGAAGGTGGGGTCGCCGGACAGGTCGCTGCGCAGCACCAGGGTGTTGACGAAAAGGCCGATCATGCCCTCGAGCTCCACCCGGTCGCGGTTGGCGATCGGCGAGCCCACAGGGATGTCGGTCTGCCCGGTGTAGCGGTGGAGCAGCGTCTGGAAGCCCGCCAGGAGCACCATGAAGAGGCTCGCGTCCTCGCTGCCGCCGAGCTCCTTCAGGGCGGCGACGAGGCTCTTCGGCAGCAGCAGCATCTCGCGCCCGCCGCGGAAGCTCTGCACCGGCGGACGGGGCCGGTCGGTGGGCAGCTCGAGGAGCGGCGGCGCGTGGGAGAGGCGCTCCTTCCAGTAGGCCACCTCGCTCTCCAGCCCCTCCTCGCGGACCAGCCGGCGCTGCCAGGAGGCGTAGTCGCTGTACTGCAGCGCCAGCTCCGGCAGCGGCGACGGCCGGCCCTGGGCGAAGGCCCCGTAGAGGGCGGCCACCTCGCGCAGGAAGACGCCGGTGGTCCAGGTGTCGGAGACGATGTGGTGGAGCACCACGAGGAGCACGTGGTCGTCCTCGCCCACCTTGAGCAGGTGGACCCGCAGCAGGTCGTCGGCGGCGAGGTCGTAGGGGCGCCGGGCGAGGGTGTCGACCTTGCGCTGGGCCTCGGCCGCGGCCTCCTCGGGGCCGCGCCCGGCGGTCAGGTCCTCGACCTCGAGAGGCACCCGGTGCTCGGCGGCGATCACCGGCACCGGCCGGCCGTCCTCGAAACCGAAGCGGGTGCGCAGCGTCTCGTGGCGGCGCACGATCTCCTGGATGGCGCGGTCGAGCACGGCGACGTCCAGCGGACCCGTCAGGCGCACCGCCGAGGGGATGTTGTAGGCCGCCACGCCGGGCTGGAGCTGCTGGATGAACCACAGGCGCTGCTGGGCGAAGGAGAGCTCCAGCGGCTCGTCCTCGCCGCGGGGCAGCACCCGGGTGCGCAGCGACCGGCGGCGGCGGCGCTCCTCCAGCATCAGCTCGAGCAGCCGGCGGCGCTCCGGGGTCAGGTCGCCGCGCTCTGGGGTTGCCGGGTTCTCGCTCATCGGGTCTCCACTCCTCGGATCTCCCATCGGGACGTCTCGCCTCGCAGCTCGACGGCGGTCGCCTGCTGCCGCCGCTCCAGCTCCGCCATCACCTCGTCGTCGGACAGCGTCGACAGCTCCTCGAACAGCGCGTCCATCTCCTCGTCCAGCCGCTCGCCGCGGATCGCCTCCACCGCCTTGGCCAGCTGCTCGATGCTGGAGGCTTCGAAGAACAGCCGCACCGGCAGGTCGAGGTCGAGGGCGCCGCGCAGGCGCGTGGCGAGGCGGCTCGCCAGGAGCGAGTCGCCGCCGAGGTCGAGGAAGCTGTCGTGGACGCCGATGCGCTCGATGCCGAGAAGCTCCTGCCAGACGCCGGCGATCACCGCCTCCACCTCGGTGCGCGGCGCCACGTAGTCGACGGCGAGGTCCGGCCGCGGATGGCGCGCCCCCTCCGGCACCACCGCCTCGTCGCCGGCGCCGGGCGCCCGCGCCACGCGGTTCCAGCCGCGCTCCAGCGGGCGGGCCGAGACGAGGATCTGGGGCACCGTGGCGGCCCGGGCGAGGAGGCCGCGGAAGGCCCCGAGCGCCTCGCCGTCCTGCCACAGGTCCCAGGCGACGCTGGTCCAGCGGCCGGCGGGGCGGCGGGCGCTGCCGTGGGCGAAGGCGTCGAACAGCAGGTTGCGGGCGAAGGTGGCGGCGAGGTCGCCGCC
>DATABP010000465.1:0-3556 GCA_036259515.1 Thermoanaerobaculia bacterium
TCCGGCTGCGTCCGCGCGAGCACGTGCTCGAGCGTTGCCTTGAAGTTGCGGACGTCCACCGCGCGGTCGGTGACGAGCAGGAACTTGGTCAGCGAGAGCTGCCCTTCGCCGAGGATCCGGAAGGCGCTGGACATGGCCTCGCGCCGGTAGCGCTCCTTCACCACCGCCGCCGCCAGCGAGTGGTATCCGGTCTCGCCGTAGCTCCACAGCGCCTCCACGCCCGGCATGACGAGCGGGAAGAGCGGCGAGAGCAGCTCCTGCAAGTAGTCGCCGATGAAGAAGTCTTCCTGCCGCGGCTTGCCGACGACCGTCGCCGGGTAGATCGCGTCGCGGCGGTGGAAGACGGCCTCGACGTGGAAGACCGGGTAGTCGTGCCTCAGAGAGTAATAACCGTAGTGGTCGCCGAACGGGCCTTCGGGCCGGCGCACCCCGGGCGGCACGCGGCCGACGAGGGCGAACTCGGCGTCGGCGATCAGCGGGTGCGGACCCGGGCCGCGCACCAGGCCCAGCCGGCGGCCGGCGATCAGCGAGGCGAGGACCAGCTCCGGCACGTTCTCGGGCAGCGGCGCCACGGCGGCGAGGATCAGCGCCGGCGGGCCGCCGAGGAAGACGGTCGCCGGCAGCGCCTCCCCGCGCGCCTCGGCCACCGCGTAGTGGAAGCCGCCGCCCTTGCCGATCTGCCAGTGCATGCCGGTCGCCGCCGGTCCGTGCACCTGGAGGCGGTACATGCCGAGGTTGTGGCCGCGGCCGTCCGGGTGCTCGGTGTAGACCAGCGGCAGGGTGACGAAGGGGCCGCCGTCCTCGGGCCAGGTGGTGAGCACGGGAAGCCGATCGAGGCGCGGCGCGCGGGCGACCACCTCGGTCACCGGGCCGCCGCCCCGCCGGCGCCGGGTGCCGAGCGAGAGCGCCGCCCGCCCCAGGTCGCGCGCCTCCCACAGCTTCCGCGGCGAGGGCGGCAGCAGCGTCTCGGCCGCCTCGACCAGCCGCCGCACCAGCCGCGCCGGCCGCTCCCCGAACGCCAGCTCCGCCCGCCGCGCGGTGCCGAAGAGATTGGTGACCAGCGGGAAGTCGGCGCCGACCGGGTTGGTGAAGAGCAGCGCCGGCCCGCCCGCGGCGATCACCCGCCGATGGACCTCCGCCGCCTCGAGCCGCGGATCGACCGGCGCCTCGACGACGGCGAGGTCGCCGTCGCGGCGCAGGCGGTCGAGGAAGGCGCGGAGGTCGGGGAAGCCGGGGGCGGGCATGGCGGGCGGAGTCTAGCTGGGGGGTAGACTCGGGAGCATGGAACGGCGCGGGACGGCGACGGATCGGCACGGCCGGGTGTGGAGCGTGACCGTCCTCGATCGCTCCGAGGCGGAGGCCGAGGACTTCCGTTTCTGGCGCGAGGAGATGACGCCGGAGGAGCGCGTCGCCGCGGTCGAGGAGTGCCTGGCCAGCGCGCTGGCGGCGAAGGGGATCGATGAGCTCCCGCGACTACGAAGAGTTTCTCGCGTCGTTGAACGCCCACGGCGTGCGCTACCTGCTGGTCGGCGCCCACGCGGTGGCGCTCCACGCGCGGCCTCGTGCGACGAAAGACCTCGACGTCCTCGTCGCTCCGACGCGTGACAACGCCGAGCGGGTGCTGGCGGCGATCCGCGACTACTTCGGCGGCGCCGATCTCGCGATCATGGTTTCCGATCTGACGACGCCGGAGCGAGTGGTCCAGCTCGGGGTGGCGCCCGCGCGCATCGACCTCCTCTCGTCCCTGTCGTCGGTCCGCGACTTCGAGGCGGCCTGGGAGCGCCGCGTCGACGCTCGATTCGGCAGCGTCGATGCGCACTACATCGGTCTCGACGACCTCATCGCGGAGAAGGAGAGCGCCGGCCGCGATCAGGACCGCGCCGACGCGCGCTCCCTGCGGGCGGCACGAAGCCGCCGGGGCTGATTCGCGCCCTCCTCAGCCGTCCCCCTCCGCCAGCCACTCGTCGATCGTCCGCCCCTCCCGGAGCAGCCCCTTCCCCCGCAGCCACTCCGCGTTGAGCTTCGACAGGTACCGCTCTCCGGAGTCCGGCAGGAGCGTCACCACCACCGCGTCCTCCCCCAGCCCGCGGGCCACCTGCCGGGCGCCGGCCGCCGCCGCGCCGCCCGACGAGCCGGTGAAGATCGCCTCGCGCCGCGCCAGCTCGAAGACCGCCTTGTAGGCCGTCGCGTCGTCGATCGTCACCACGTCGTCGAGGACGTCCATCCACACGCTGCCGGGGAGGAAGTCCTCGCCGATGCCGTCGATCAGGTACTGGTGGATCTGGTCGGCGGGGGGCAGCTCGCCGTGCTCGTGGGCGTAGGCGTAGATCGAGCCCACGGTGTCGACGCCGATCACCCGGACTTCCGGGTTCCGCTCCTTGAGGTAGCGGCCGGCGCCGCTGATCGTCCCGCCGGTGCCGATGCCGGCCACCCAGTGGGTGATGCGGCCTTCCGTCTGGCGCCAGATCTCCGGGCCGGTGGTGCGGTAGTGGGCCTGGGGGTTCGCCTGGTTGTGGTACTGGTAGGGCAGGAAGGCGCCGCGCTCGTCGCGGATGCGCTCCGCCGTCTTGTAGTAGGAGCGCGGGTCGTCGGCCGCCACGTCGGTCGGGCAGACGATCACCTCCGCGCCGTGCGCCTCGAGCAGCGCCACCTTCTCCTTCGAGATCTTGTCCGCCGCGGTGCACACCAACTTGTAGCCCTTGAGGATGGCGGCGAGCGCCAGGCCCATCCCGGTGTTGCCGGAGGTGGGCTCGACGATGGTGCCGCCGGGCCGGAGCTCGCCGCTCTCCTCGGCGGCCTCGATCATCGCCAGGCCGATGCGGTCCTTGACGCTCTGCCCCGGGTTGAAGCTCTCGACCTTGGCGGCGACCAGCGCGCCTGCGGGGTGGAAGCGGCGGAGCGCGACCAGCGGCGTGTCGCCGAGCGTGGCGAGGACGTTCTCGTAGATCTCCATCGGGACCTCTCGGTTCGGTGCGGATCGGGTTCGGTGCGGATCGGCCCGGCGCGGCGGCCTCGCGGGGGGACGGGCGCTCCGGGGCGGCAAGGCTACCCGATCGGCGCGGCGCCGTCATCCGCGCCGCCCCGGCCGTCCGGGCGCCGCGGCTGGGAGCCGGTGTTGCTGGAGCCGGTCTTGCAAACTCCTCGGCGCGTGGCCGGGCGCCGTCCGGCGCGCGTACGAAGCGGCGAGGAGCCGTTCTCCGACCGATGAAGCTCGACATCCTCCGCATCCGCGACGCCCTGCACCACCACGGCGGCTGGATCGCGGCGCTGCTCCTGCTCCTGCTGGTGGCGCCGATCGTCTTCGTCTATCTCTTCCGCGACGAGGCGCCGCCGCCGCCCGAGATCCCGCTGCCGCAGGAGGCTGGGCTCGCCCGCCAGGGGATGAGCGAGGCCGCCGCGGACGCCTACCGCGCCGCCGCCGCCGCCTTCCGCCAGGGCGACCTCGACGCCGCCCGCCGTCACCTCGAGGAGCTCGCGGCCATCGAGCCCGAGCAGGCGTCGTTCGCCCGCACGCTGATCGGCCTCTACGCCTACGAGCGCGAGGAGTGGCAGCCGG
>DATABP010000466.1:0-6810 GCA_036259515.1 Thermoanaerobaculia bacterium
GCCGCCACACCACCGGCGAGCAGTACCTGCCCTCGTCGGTCGCCTACGTGCCGGAGTCGACGACGGTGCCGTCGCCCTCGGACGTCTTCGGCCACGTCGCCGGCGCCGAGGGGATCCTCTCCTCCGTCGCCGAGGTGAACGGCTACTTCCGCCGCCTCGCGGAGGCCTCGCCGCGGGTCGAGATCTGGCAGATCGGCACCAGCGAGGAGGGACGCGAGATCCTCCTCGCCGCCGTCTCCAGCGAGGCCAACCTCGCCAACCTCGACCGCATCGCCGAGATCAACCGCACCCTCGCCGACCCGCGGCTCGCCGACCGCGAGGCGATGCGCGCCCTGGTCGACGAGGGCAAGGTCGTCTACCACCTGCTCGGCGGCCTCCACTCCACCGAGACCGGCTCGCCCGAGATGCTGATGGAGCTCGCCTACCGGCTGGCGGTGTCGGAGAAGCCGGAGATCCGCCGCGTCCGCGACGAGACGGTGGTGCTGATCACGCCGGTGGTCGAGGTCGACGGCCGCGACCGCGTCGTCGAGTGGTACGAGCGGCACCTGGCGCAGCACGCCGACCTGCCGTGGGAGGAGGTCCGCGAGATCGGCTCGCCGCCCTACTGGGGCCACTACGCCTTCCACGACAACAACCGCGACGGCATCCAGCTCACCCTGGCGCTGACCCGGGCGGTCAACGACGTCTTCCACCGCTTCCACCCGCAGGTCGTGCACGACCTCCACGAGTCGCTGCCGCTCCTCTACGTCTCGACCGGCCACGGCCCGTACAGCGAGGCGATCGACCCGGTGACGATCAACGAGTGGACGCAGCTCGCCCACCACGAGGCCGGCGAGCTCCAGGCCGAGGGGCTGCCGGGCGTGTGGGTGTGGGGCTTCTGGGACGGCTGGTGGCCGGGGTACCTGTTCAGCGTCGCCAACAACCACAACGCCACCGGCCGTTTCTACGAGACCTTCGGCAACTCCCACGCCGGCACCTTCGAGCGGGAGCTCGACGAGGTGCGCTTCGTCGGCGTCCCGGTGACCGAGGAGCGCTGGTACCGCCCCTGGCCGCCGGACGAGACCGTCACCTGGTCGCTGCGCAACAACAACAACTACATGCAGGCCGGCGTGCTCGAGGCGCTGGAGTACGCCTCGATGCACCGCGAGGAGCTGCTGCGGAACGGCTGGATCAAGGCGTCGCGGGCGCTCGAGAAGGGGCGCACCGAGGCGCCCTACGCGTGGATCTTCCCCGACGAGCAGCGCGACCCCGGGCGCCTCGCCTACCTCCTCGGCCAGCTCCGCGCCCACGCGATCGAGGTCCACCGTCTCGACGCCGAGTGGACCGACGGCGAGACCACCTGGCCGGCCGGGAGCTGGGTCGTCCGCATGGACCAGCCGTACCGGAACGCCGCCTACAACTTCCTCACCGAGCAGCGCTTCCCGCCCGACGAGCCGAACCCGCCGTACGACGACGTGGCGTGGACCTGGCCGCTCCTCTACGGCGTGGACGGCGAGCGGATCGACGACGAGGAGGTGCTGGCGGCGCCGATGACCCGCTTCGTCGACGGCGTGGCGGCGGCCGGCGGCGTCGAGGGCGAGGGCGACGTCTTCCTCCTCGCCGACACCGGGCAGAACGCGCTCCTCACGGCGCGCCTCCTCCTGGGCGACCACCAGGTCGACGCTGCGGAGGAGGCGTTCCGCCACGACGGCGCCGACTACCCGGCCGGGAGCTGGGTGGTGCTGGCGCCGCGCGAGGCGGTGGCGCGGGTGGCGGCGGCGACCGGGTTGCGCTTCACCGCCTCCGCCGCCGTGCCCGACGTGCCGCGCCACCTCGTCGACCTGCCGCGGGTGGGCGTGCTCCACACCTGGACGTCGACCCAGGACGCCGGCTGGGTGCGCTACACCTTCGACCGCCAGGGCCTCGACTACGAGCTGGTCAACCCGGACACGCTGAAGGCCGGCGAGGTGGCCGGCCGCTTCGACCTCCTCGTCTTCCCCGACACCCGCGGCGACTTCGCGCGCATGGTCCACGGCATCGACCCGAAGTGGGGCCCGCTCGCCTACACCCGGACGCCGGAGTTCCCGAGCCACGGCATCCCGGACTCCTCGCCCGACATCACCGGCGGCATGGGCCTCGCCGGGCTGATGGAGCTCCAGCGCTTCGTCGCCGGCGGCGGGGTGCTGGTGGCGCTCGGCAACGCCGGCACGCTGCCGGTCGACGGCGGCCTGGTGCGCCGGGTGGACCGCCTGCCGCCCTCGACGGTGCGGAGCCCCGGCTCGGAGGTCGCCGCCCGCGTCGTCGATCTCGACCACCCGCTGGTCTACGGCTACGAGGAGCGCACCAACGTCTTCCGCGGCAACGGCCCGATCTGGGACGTGGGAGAGCGCGAGCGCGGCCGGGTGGTGATGCAGTTCGGGGACGTGCTGCCGGACGAGGAGGACGAGGAGGGCGAGGACGGCGAGGCCGCCGCGATCGAGGAGGAGGAGATCGCCGCCGCCCCGGTGCCGCCGACGGAAGGCGGAGCGGACGACGAGGGCGCCGTCGAGGAGCTCGCCGTCGCCGAGGTGCCCGAGGGGGCGGAGGACTTCGGCATCGAGGCGGCCGCCGAGGCCGCGGTCGCCGAGGAGGAGACCGCCGCGGCGGCGCCCGACGCGGCGGACGGCGAGGAGGACGCCGAGCCGGAGCCGCGCGACCTCGTCCTCTCCGGGTGGGTGGGTCCGGAGGACGCGCTGGCCGGCAAGCCGGCGATCGTCGACGTGCCGGCGGGGGAGGGGCGGGTGATCCTCTTCTCCTTCAACCCGCTCCACCGCTACCTCAACCACTCCGACTTCCGGCTGGTCTACAACGCCATCCTCCACTGGAACGACCTGCCGTGACGAGGCGCGCCGGGTGACCGAGCCGACGGCGGGGGAGGGCGCGGCGGCACCGCCGCCGGCGTCCGCGGAAGCCGCCGCCGCCGGCTCGGACGGAGCCGCCAAGGTCTTCGCCGGGATCCTGTCGAGCCGGCTGATCGGCTTCGTGCGCGAGGCCGCGTTCACCCACTACCTCGGCGTCTCGGCGTACGGCGACGTCGTCCAGACCGCCTTCCGCAGCCCCAACCTGCTGCAGAACCTGCTCGGCGAGGGGACGATCTCGGCGGCCTTCATCCCGGTGTACAGCCGGATGCTCGCCGACGGGCGCGAGGAGGACGCCGGCCGGCTGGCCGGCGCGGTATTCGGGCTGCTCCTGGCGGTGGCCGCCGGCATCGCGCTCCTCGGCGTGCTCTTCGCCGAGCCGATCGTCGCCGCCTTCGCCTTCGGCTACCTCGACGACGCCGAGGCCGGCGCCGGGGCGGTGGACCGCTACGCGCTGACCGTCCAGTGCGTGCGGATCATCTTCCCGATGACCGGCGTCCTGGTGCTCGCCGCCTGGGCGCTCGGGGTGCTCAACAGCCATCGCCGGTTCTTCCTCGCCTACTTCGCGCCGGTGCTGTGGAACGCGGCGATCCTCGCGGCGCTGATCGGCGCCGCCTGGTCGCTGCTCGGCGATCCGCTCTCGGGGTCGGCGATCGAGGGCATGGGCGCGGCGACCCAGCGCACGCTCACGTTCGCCATCTGCTGGGGGGCGCTGGCCGGCGGCTTCCTCCAGTTCGTCGTCCAGCTTCCGGTGGTGCTGCGCGAGATGCGCGGCTTCCGGGTGAGCTTCTCGCGCCGCGTCGCCGGGGTGGGCGAGGTGCTGCGGGCGACCGGACCGGTGCTCGCCGGCCGCGGCGCCTACCAGATCTCCGGCTACCTCGACGTGCTGCTCGCCTCGCTCCTCGCCGCCGGCGCGCCGAGCGCGATGCGCTACGCGCTGATCCTCTACACCCTGCCGGTGAGCCTGTTCGGCATGTCGGTGGCGGCGTCCGAGCTGCCGGAGCTGTCGCGGGTGGGGCGCGAGCAGGCGGAGCGCTTCGCCGGCCGCGTCGCGCGCTCGACCGCGCAGATGCTCTTCCTCACCGTGCCGACCATCGTCGGATATCTGCTCTTCGGCTTCCTGGTGGTCGGCGCCATCTTCCGCCACGGCGCCTTCGAGATCAACGACAACTGGCTCGTCTACCTGGTGCTCGCCGCCTACTCGCTGGGCCTCCTCGCCACCACCGTGACGCGGCTGCTCCAGAACTCGTTCTACGCCGGCGGCGACACGCGGACGCCGGCGAAGGTGGCCTTCCTGCGGGTGGCGGTGTCCGCCGCGGTGGCGGTGCCGGCGATGCTCCTCCTCGACCGCTTCAGCGTGACCGAGGCGGTGGGGCTCGCCGGCCTGCCAGCCGCCGGACGGACGCTGTTCCTGGGCGGCGTCGGACTCGCCCTGGGCTCGTCGGTGGGCGGCTGGGTGGAGCTCGTGGTGCTGCGCCGCGCCCTGCGCGCCCGGTTGGGCGCCCTCACCCTGCCGTGGGCGCGCGGCGGCCGCATGGCCGCGCTGGCGCTCGCCGCCGCAGTGCCCGCGGCCCTCCTGTGGTGGCTGCTTCCGGACTGGCAGGTGGCGATCGTCGCGGTGCTCGTCGTCGGCACCTACGCCGCCGTCTACCTGGCCGCCGCGCACCTCCTCGGCTTCGACGAGGTCGACGCCTGGGCGGGCCGCTTCCTGCGTCGCCTGCGCCGCCGCTGACGGGAGCGCCCTCGAACGCTCCCGTCGGTCTCGTGCGGCTCGCGTCCGAGGCCGAGACGCCGCCGCTGGCCGCTCAGTGCGCCAGCAGCCAGTCGAGGAGCGCCCGGCCCGCGCCGAAGCGGGGGAGAGTCGTCAGTCGGCGCTCTTCCGCAATCACGGGTTTGGTAGAGTGTCGGTTCGCAACGAGGAGCAGAACGTGGTCGTCGCTGGCGGGAGATCGGCTCGGCGGAGCGGCGCAGGCAGGGCGGCCGCCTGGGGGCTCGGCGTCCTCCTCGCCGCCGCGGCCGCCGCCGATCCCCCCGCCGCCCCGGAGGTCCCCATGCAGCGCTGGCTGGTCGTCTGTCTCGACGGAACCTGGAACAACGCCGAGCGCGGCGTCGAGCGCGAGGGCGGCCGCACGCTCTACAAGCCGACCAACGTGCTGAAGCTCTACCGGGCGGTGCTGCCGGTGGCGCCGGACGGCGTCACCACGCAGATCGCCTACTACAACGAGGGCGTCGGCGCCTTCATCGGCGAGAAGACCCGCCTCACCCGGCTCCAGACGGTCACCGACCGCATCTTCGGCGGCGCCTTCGGCGGCGGCTTCGAGGGCCGGGTCAAGGAGGCGTACCGCTTCCTGGTCGGCAACTACCGGCCGGGCGACCGCATCGCCGTCTTCGGCTTCAGCCGCGGCTCGGCGCAGGCGCGGAGCCTGGTGCGCTTCGTCGACTGGACCGGCGGCCTGGTCGAGAAGCGGGACGAGTACTACATCCCCGAGCTGTTCGAGGCCTTCCGCGACGGGGCCGCCCGGCCCGGCGCCGCCGCCGAGGCGCTGGCGGCGATCCGCGCCCGCCGCGGCGGCAGCCCCGAGGCCATCGCCGATCCGCGGCCGGTGGCGATCGACTTCCTCGGCATCTTCGACACCGTCTTCTCGCTCGGCTCGCGCCTCGGCGCCGACCGCAGCGAGGGCGAGATCCACGGCGTCGGCCTGCGCTGGGCCTTTCACCTCGGCGCCGCGCCGCCTCCGATCGTCCGCGTCGCCCGCCAGGCGATGGCGATCGACGAGACGCGCTGGGACTACCGCGTCCACGTCTGGCGCCGCCCCGGCGCCCCCGGCCAGTCGCTGGTCCAGATGTGGTTCCCCGGCGTCCACACCAACGTCGGCGGCGGCCGCCAGAACGACGGCCTCGCCAACGCCGCGCTGCACTGGATGGCGGACGAGGCGGAGGCGGCGGGCCTGGCGCTGGACCGCGATTTCCTGAAGCGCTACCGCCCCTGGTGGGGCGACGACCGCCCGACGAGCCCGTCGCGGCTGTTCCGGTTCCTCGACTGGGTGCGCGGCAAGCGCGGCGACGGCGTGCGGCGGCTGGAGTACCCGCCGGAGGCGGGGGTGGGCATCCACCGCTCGGCGTTCCTGCTGCTGATCGACGACGACCCGGAGCGGCCGCGGTACCGGCCGGCGAATCTGCTGGAGTACCTGCGGGAGCACCCGGAGGCGCTGCGCGGTTCGAGCGACGAGGAGCGGGCAAGGGTGGAGGCGGTGCTGCGGAGCGCGGGGGGAGACTGAATCGATGCCTCGAATCGCGGAGCTCTACGGGATCGCCGACCCGGCTGATCCCGTCGCTGGGGTGCATTTCGCGATCCCTTAGCTTCTCCCCTCCCCCCATCCCAGGATCTCGTCGATCGTCCCCACGCTCACCGAGTGATAGCCCGGCCGCGCCCGCCGGTAGATCTCCAGCGCCCGCTCCTTGCCCTCCGGGGTCGCCGCCAGCGCGCGGTAGAGCGGGTCGAGGAACTTCCGCCGGCCGACGCGGAGCAGGAAGTCCTCCAGCGCCTGGTCCGCCGCCCGGTAGTCGTTGGCGATCGCCACCAGGAGCCACGCCGTCAGCACCTCGGAGTTGCCGCTCCCGGTGAAGCCGAACGCCTCGTCGAGCTCCGCCATCCGCTCGACGCTCAGCTCCGCCGGCAGGCCGCGCAGGAAGTGGAGCCACTCGTGGGTCGTCCAGTCGGCGGTGTCCAGTTCCTCGGCGGCCTCGCCACCCAGCCAGGCCGCCAGCTCGGCCTCGACCTCCGCGAAGGCCGCGGTCTGCGGCTCGGGGGCGTTGTCCGGCAGGCCGGGGCCGTGGACCCAGCGCTCGACGCCGACCGTCTGCGGCGACACCCCCGCCGGCCGCAGCAGCTCGCGCTCCAGCTCGGCGAGGAACTCGGCGGTGGTCGCCGGCT
>DATABP010000467.1:0-1817 GCA_036259515.1 Thermoanaerobaculia bacterium
CTCGACTACAACGTCTTCATCACCCGCGAGCTGAACATCGCGATCACGCCCGACAAGGACTACTACGACGGCCCGCCGCCCAAGCCTGGCAACAACCTCTTCGGCGTCTTCATCCAGGTCTGCAACCCGAGCGAGGACGAGACCCTGCCGAGCGCCACCGAGTTCAAGGTGACCGACAGCCAGGGCGCCGAGTTCGAGCCGGTCGAGCTCCCCGAGGACAACGCCTTCGCCTACAACGCGCAGGAGCTGGGTCCCGAGGAGTGCATCCCCGAGGACGGCAGCGTCGCCCAGCAGGGCCCGACGGCCGGGGCGATGCTGCTGTTCGACTTCCCGCTCGAGAACACCGAGAACCGTCCGCTGGAGCTGGAGATAACCAGTCCGCAGACGCCTGAGCACGAGTCAGAGACGAAGCGCTTCCTGCTCGACCTCTGAGGCGCGATAGGCGTCTCAGCGCGTGGTCTTGAGTCCGGCTACGAGCACGCCCTGGGCTGCTGGGGCGGCGGTGGAGCCGCCGGCGCCGTTGCGGACGAGCAGGACGGCGACGACGATGCGTGGGTCGCCGGCCGGGGCGTAGGCGGTGAACCAGGCGTCGGTGTTTGTGGGGTCGCCGTCGCGCAGGGCGGCCTCGGGGTCGTCGCCGCGGGTGTCGCCGAGCTCGGCGGTGCCGGTCTTGCCGGCGACGTCGACACCCTCGACTTGGGCGAGCGTGCCGGTGCCGTAGTCGACGACGCCGACCATCAGCTTCTCGATTGTGTTGGCGACGCCGGCGGGAACGGCGCGGATGCCGCCGGCCTGACCGGAGCGCGGTGTGAGCGTCGGCCGCATGCGGACGCCGCCGTTGGCGATCGTCTGGGCGACTGAGGCCATCTGCAGCGTGGTCGCCAGGGTCTGGAACTGGCCGATAGCGGTCGATCCGATCTCGAGCGGACTGACGATGCCCGACGGCGGCGGGATGGTGCTCGGCAGCGCGCCCGGGATGCCCGGGTCCTCGTTCCAGCCGAAGTCCTCGGCCTCCTCGACCAGCCGCTCGGAGCCGACCTCGATGCCGAGTGGGGCGAAGACCGAGTTGCAGGAGTGGGCGAAGCTGTTCGCGAAGTCGCCCCCGCAGGACTCGCCGCTGGCGTTCTCCAGCTCGACGCCGTCGATGACCGCCGCCGTCTCGACGGGGAACTCGTCGGAGGGCTTGACCTTGTCGGCCTCCAGCGCCGCCGCGGCGGTGACGATCTTGAACGTCGATCCCGGCGGCTGGGGAGCGGAGAAGGCGACACCGGCGAGCGCGACGATCTCGCCGCTGCGCGGATCGAGTGCGGCGACGCCGCCGAGCCGGCCGGCCAGGGCGATGTCGGCCGCCTCCTGGACGGCGGGATCGATCGTCGTGCGGACCGGCGCCGCCGGCTTCGGCGCGCTGCGTGCCAGCACCCGTTCGCCGGCGAGCAGCTCACCGCCGGGCCGGCCAGCAAGGCGCCGCTCGAAGACGCGCTCCAGCCCGCTGACGCCGACCGGCGTGTCCTCCGGGAAGCCACGCGCGTAGAGCGCCTGCTGCTCCGCGGCATCGGTCGGCGCCTCGAGCGCGCCGGCGATCGAGGAGGCGGCGGCGAGCGGTGAGCTGCGCGCGTCCGGCGGCCCCTCCGCGAGCACCTGGCCGTCGGCGGCCAGCAGCTTGGCGCGCTCCGGAGCGGTCGTGCGGCGGTCGAGTCGCGCGCCGGCGGCCAGGCCCGGGAACACGAGATGCGGCTTCCAGTCGATCGCCCCCTCGACGACGGGCAGCTCGACCGGTCCGCTGACCGTGCCGAACACCGCCGTGTGGGCGGTCACGG
>DATABP010000468.1:0-7206 GCA_036259515.1 Thermoanaerobaculia bacterium
CGAGTGCTCGATGATGTCGATCTTCTCGCCGCGCAGCTCGCGGATGATCGACTGCACGCGCGAGCCCTTCATGCCGACGCAGGCGCCGACCGGGTCGACGTCGCGCTCGCGCGAGTAGACGGCGACCTTGGCCCGCTCGCCCGGCGCGCGGACGGCGTTCTTGATCACCACCGTGCCGTCGTAGATCTCCGGCACCTCCATCTCGAACAGCTTGACCAGGAGCCGCGGGTCGGTGCGCGAGAGCACGATCTGCGGCCCCTTGGGCTGGGTGTGGACGTCGACCACCACGGCGCGGATGCGCTCGCCCTGGCTGTAGCGCTCGTGGCGCGCCTGCTCGTTCCGCGGCACCACCGCCTCGGTGCGGCCGAGGTCGACGATCACGTCGCCGCGCTCGAAGCGCTTGACGGTGCCGTTCAAGATCTCGCCGACGCGCCCGACGTACTCGTTGTAGATGTTCTCGCGCTCGGCCTCGCGCACCCGCTGGTAGAGCACCTGCTTGGCGCTCTGGGCGGCGATGCGGCCGAGGCCCTCGGTCGACACCGGCAGCAGGATCTCCTCGCCCACCGCGGCGTCCGGCTTGTGGTCGCGCGCCTCCTCGACCGTCCACTCGGCGAGCGGGTCCTCGACCTCCTCGACCACCTGCTTGACGATGAACGCCTCGAAGCGGCCGCTGTCGAGGTCGAGGCGGGCGCGCACCGGCTCCTTGATGCGGTGCTGCTTCTTCGCGGCGGACGCCATGGCGTCCTCGAGCGCGGCGACCCAGCGGTCGAGCTCGATGTCCTTCTCGCGGGCGACCTGCTTCAGCATGTCGCCGAAGTTGATCTGCGATGCCGTCGTCGTCTGTGCCGTTGCCATCAGTCCGTTCTTCCCATGGAGCTCCTCAGAGCTCGATCTCCAGGCGTGCGACCTGGATCGCGGGCAGCGGCAGGTCGAGCCGCTCGCCGCCCTCGGCCGTCACCGTGATCTCGCCTTCCGCGCCCGCCGGCCCGGCCGGACGCATCTCGTCGAGGCGCCCGACCACCGTCCGCTTCTTGCCGCCGTCGGGCTCGTGGTACGTCACCCGCACCTTCGAGCCGACGAACCGTTGGTAGTCCTTCGGCCGGTAGAGCTGCCGGTCGAGGCCGGGCGAGCTGACCTCGAGCACGTAACGCTCGCGGCCGAAGTCGAGCACGTCGAGAAGCGCCGACACCTGCTTCGACACGTGCTCGCAGTCGGCGAGCGTCACGCCGCCCTCGGCCCCTTCCGGGCGGTCGAGGATCAGCCGCAGGGTGGCGCCGCGCATCTCGGCGTGCACCAGCTCGCAGCCGGCGTGGTCGGCGATCGACTCGAGCTCGCCGTAGAGCTCGGGCCCGATGCGCCGGCCGCCGCCGGCCTTCGACGTCTCGCTCATTCCCTCACCTGCTCCCGCGGCCCCGGTCGCCGGACGACAGTTGCCGCCAAAAAAAAGAGTGGGCGTCCGCCCACTCCTTTTCCTGCCGAGGCAAGCCGTGGCGGTGGGCATTATAGACCCATCCGCCGGCCGCCGGCAAATCGCTGACCGCCCACGGGTTGGGCCTCGCCCGGCGCGACGTGCGCCGCGCCTTCCCAGGATGTTAACAACGGCGTCCCGCGTGCCATTTCGGCAGCGGCTCGACGAGCCGGAGAGCGGCGCCGCGGGGGCGGCCCCGATGGCAGGGCCTTTGCGAAGCGACGCCGTCGTCCATAGGATCGGCGAGCGACGACAGGGCGGTCGCGGCGCTGGCGTGCGCCGCGGCAACAGACGACGAGGCGAAAGGCGAGATGAGAGACGCATCGGGCAAGAACGCGCAGGTCGCGGTGGTGGTGGTCGCCGCGGTGGCTTTCGGGATGGTGCTCGCCGGCGGCCTGGGGTGGACCGGGGTCGGGTTCGCGGCCGAGGACGCGCAGGGGCCGCAGACGGTCGCCGGCGGCGCCGCCGCCGCCGGGCTCCCCGGCTTCGCCCAGCTCGCCGGCGCCGTCGGCCCCGCGGTGGTGTCGATCCGCGCCGACACCTTCCAGGAGGACCGGCGGGAGATCGATCCCTTCGAGTTCTTCTTCGGCCCGCGCCGCCGGCCCGACCCGCAGGCGCCGCCGCAGCCGGAGGAGGAGCCGGAGCGCTTCCGGGCTCAGTCCGGCGGCAGCGGCTTCGTCGTCTCGGCGGACGGGCTGATCGTCACCAACAACCACGTCGTCGAGGGCGCCGACCGGCTGACCGTCACCCTCGAAGGGCGCCAGTACCCCGCCGAGGTGCGCGGCACCGACCCGGAGACCGACCTGGCGCTGATCCAGATCGAGGCCGGCCGCCAGCTCCCGTACCTCAAGCTCGGCAGCAGCGAGGATCTCGAGGTCGGCGACTGGATCATGGTCATCGGCAGCCCGCTCGGTCTCGACCACACGGTGACCGTCGGCGTCGTCTCCGCCAAGGGGCGCTCGCTCCAGGTGCTCGACCCGTCGTTCGAGAACTTCATCCAGACCGACGCGGCGATCAACTTCGGCAACTCCGGCGGCCCGCTGGTCAACCTCGCCGGGGAGGTCGTCGGCATCGCCACGCTGATCAACTTCGGCGCCGAGAACATCGGCTTCGCGGTGCCGGTGTCGACGCTCCACGCCGTCCTGCCGCAGCTCCGCGAGAGCGGCCGGGTGGTGCGCGGCTACCTGGGGATCGAGATCGAGAACCTCTCCTGGCCCGACGCGCAGTCGTTCGGCCGCGAGACCACCGACGGGGCGCTGGTCAACCGCGTCGTCGAGGGCCAGCCGGCGGCGGTGGCCGGGCTCCAGCACGGCGACATCGTGGTGCGCGTCGACGAGGTCCCCGTGGTCGACACCCGCGACCTCATCGACTACGTCTCGGCGCAGCCGCCGGGGACGACGGTCGAGATCCAGGCGTGGCGCAACGGCGAGATGGTGACCTTCCCGGTCGAGCTCGGCGAGCGCCCGGGCGCCGGCGACGCCGCCGAGGAGCCGGAGGGCGACGACGCGGGCGGCGGCATCGAGTGGATGGGCATCCGCTTCCAGGAGCTGACGCCGCCGCTGCGCGAGAGCCACGGGCTGCCGGAGTCGGCGCAGGGCTTGTGGGTGACCGACGTCGACGTCGCCAGCCCGCTCGCCGACGAGGGGGTGCAGGAGGGCGACCTGATCGTCGAGGTCGGCGGCCGTCCGGTGAACACCGTCGAGGAGCTCGAGCGGCGGGTCGAGGAGGCGCCCTCGGGCTCCTTCCTGCGCCTCTACGTGCAGCGCTTCGACCCGGCGAGCGGGCAGTCGATCTCGTTCTTCGCGCCGGTGCAGAAGCCGTAGCGGCGCACCGGATGGAGCGTCCCGACGCCGGCGAGCCGCTGGCCTACGACCGCGACGTCCCGGACCCCGCCGCCGAGGCGCTGCTCGCCGCCCTCGGCTGGGACGACCCGGCGCTCGACCGGGCCATCCCGGCCGGCGACGAGATGCTGTCCTGGGCCGAGGACCATCGCCTCGGCAGCCGCCAGCAGGCGCTGGTGACCTACTTCACCGGCGGCGCGATGGCGGCGCGGGCGGTCGAGGCGGCGCTCGCCTGGCGCTTCGGTCCGCCGCCGGGGCCGGAATCCGCCGCCCGGGGGGCGGCCCGGCCGCGCGTCCTCGACTTCGCGTCCGGCTGGGGACGGGTGACCCGCTTCCTCGTCCGCCGCCGGCCGGCCGCCGACCTCACCGTCTCCGACATCGACGCCGACGCCGTCGCCTTCCAGCGCCGGCGCTTCGGCGTCGGCGGCTTCCCCTCCGCCGAGCGGCCGGAGGACCTCGCCTGCGACGAACGCTTCGACGCCGTCGTCGCGCTGTCGCTCTTCTCGCACCTGCCGGAGGCCGGCTTCCGCGCCTGGCTCGGCCGGCTCGCCGGGCTGGTGGCGCCCGGGGGGCTGCTGCTCCTCTCCGTCCACGGGGACTCCGAGCTGCCGCCGGGCCGCAGCCTGCCGCCCTCGGGCATCCACTTCGAGCCGATCAGCGAGACCGGGCGGCTCGACAAGGCGAGCTACGGCAGCTCCTGGGTGGGCGAGCGCTTCGTCGGCGAGGCGCTCGCCGGGCTGGGGCGGCCGCGGCTCGCCTGGCGGCGCTTCCCGCGCGGGCTGTGGCACCTCCAGGACCTCTACCTCGTCCTCCCCGACGGCGAGACGGACGCCGCCCGGCTCTCCGCCTGCGCGCTCCCCGACGAGCCGCGCGGCAGCCTCGACGGCTGGGCGCGGACGCCCGCGGGCGAGGTCGAGCTCCACGGCTGGGCGGCGACGGCGGCCGGGCCGGCGCGGCGGGTCGAGGCGTGGGTGGGCGGCCGGCGCGTGGCCGAGACGGCCCCGGGGCTCCGGCGCGACGACGTCGCCGCCCTCCTCGGCAGCGAGGCGGCGGGGAGCGGTGGCTGGCGCCTCCTCCTGCCGCGCGGCGAGGCGGCGCGCTCCGGCGAGACGCTCGTCCTCGTCGCCGAGAGCGCCGACGGCACCCGCGGCGTCCTCCACGCCGCCACGCTGGAGGCGGCCGCCACCCACCTGCGCGCCCGCCAGGCCCAGGCCGCCGCCGAGGCGGCGCTCCGCGAGGAGATCGCCGCCCGCGACCGCCGCGTCGCCGCCCTCGGCTGGGAGGCCGAGACGCTCCGCCGGCGGATCGCCGCGATGGAGGCGAGCCGCTTCTGGAAGCTGCGCGACGCCTGGTGGGCGGTCAGGCGGCGGCTGGGGCTGGCGCCGCCGGAGTAGGCCGCCCGCCCGTCAGCCCCCGCGACCCCTCAGCGCGGCCGGGTGGCGGCGACGCCGCGCCGCGGCAGGTCGTCGAGGCGGTCGAGGTCGTAGCGCTCCTCGAGCTCCTCGGACGCGAGCACCGCGTCGACCAGCGCCGTGTAGCCGCGCTCCTCGAGCAGCTCGATGCTGTCGCGGAAGCCGGGGTCCTCGCGCCACAGGTCGGCGGCGGTGCCCTGGCGACCGAGGAGGTGGCGGTAGACCTCGGCGGTCACCTCCCAGGGCGGCACCTCGCGGAGACGGCCGTCGCGGGAGGCGAGGGTGGCGAGGCGGCGGGCGAGCGCGCGGGCGCCGTCCTCGCCGTCCTCGTAGACCACTTCGATCCAGTCCTCGTCGACCTCCGGATCGTCGATCAGGAGCAGGTGGGCGAGGTCGCCCGCCAGTCGCTCGCTGAGCCGCCAGCGCTCGGACGGCTGCTCGGCCTCCTCGCGCGGCGCGATCTCGAAGGTCACGCCGCCGGAGGCGAAGCGCGCCGGCTCGACGGCGGGCCGGACGTCGAAGGTGATGTGGCTCGGCCGGCCCTCGCGGCCGGCCTCGTCGGGCCGCACGGCGTGGACCACCGCCGTGCCGGAGGCGGAGACGAGGTCGATCCGCCGCTCGCCGCCGCCGACGGCGAAGTCGGCGGGCAGCGTCACGGCGCGGCCGGCGCCGCCGACCAGCGCGCTGCCGACCAGCTCGATGCGCACGCGGTCGCCGACGGCGAGCGGCACGTGTTCGCCGTGGTCGTAGGTGGTCACCCGGCCGGTGGAGAGGTCGGTCACCCGCACCTCGAGGTCGAGCAGGCGGGTGGGGGAGTCGCTGCGCACCTGTTGCGCGGAAGCCGCCGTCGCGGCGGCGAGCGCCAGGGCGACGAGGACGGCGAAGGATCGGTCGCGGCGGAGCATGTCGGGTTCTCCTGTCGTGGCTCGGCGCCGGACGGCCGGATCGGCCGCCGGGCCATCGCCGTCTCTGCTGCAACCCGCTCGCCAGCCGGCCGCCGAGGCTCCGGGCGGCGTCGCGTTAGACTCGCCCGCGGAGACCGAAAAGGTGAAGGTCGATCGATTCCTGCGGCCGGAGGACCTCGCCGCCGTCGAGGCGGCGGTGCGCGACGCCGAGACGGCGAGCGGCGGCGAGATCGTCCCCTACGTCGTCGACGCCTCGGACGCCTACCCGGGCAGCCTGTGGACCGGCGCGGCGTGGGGGGCGGTCGGCGCGCCGCTCGCCGCCGCGGCGCTCTTCGCGGGGCTCGACCCGTGGGGCGGCTGGCCCCTGTGGATGACGCTGCCGCCGCTCGCCGGGGCCGCCGCCGGCTGGCTCGCCGCCCGCTGGAGCGAGCCGCTGCGCCGCGCCCTGGTGCCGGCGGCGGTGGCCGAGCGGCGGGTGGAGCAGCGCGCCGCCACTGCCTTCCTCGACGAGGAGGTGTTCCTCACCCGCGAGCGCACCGGGGTGCTGCTCTTCGTCTCGCTGTTCGAGCACCGGGTGGTGGTGCTCGCCGACGCCGGCATCCACCGGCGGGTGCCGGCCGGCGCCTGGGACGCGGTGGTCGCCGAGGCCGTCGCCGGGCTGCGCGCCGGGAAGCACGGCACCTCGCTGGTCGAGGCGGTGCGGCGGATCGGCGAGCTGCTCGCCGCCCACGGCGTGCCGCGTGCCGCCGGCGACACCGACGAGCTGACCGACCGGGTGCGCCGGGAGGAGCGGTGAGGCGGCGGGCGGGCTGGGCGATCCTGCTCCTCGCCGCCCAGCGCGAGGTGCCCTTCCTCTCCGGCCGGGTGGTCGACGAGGCGGCGATCGTCCCCGACGACGTCGAGGCGCGGGTGGAGCAGAAGCTCGCCGCCTGGGAGGAGGAGCGCGGCAGCCAGGTCGCCGTGCTCACCGTGTCGAGTCTCGAGGGCGACGCCGTCGAGAGCTTCTCGCTGCGCGTCGTCGAGGCCTGGAAGCTCGGCCGCGCCGAGGTCGACGACGGCGTGCTCTTCCTCGTCGCGGTCGACGACCGGCGGATGCGGATCGAGGTCGGCTACGGCCTCGAGCCCGAGCTGACCGACCTCGAGTCCGGCCGCATCCTCGACGAGATCGTCGGCCCGCGCTTCCGCCAGGGCGACTTCGGCGGCGGCGTCGAGGCCGGCATCGACGCCATCCTCGCCAGCCTCGCCGGCGCCGAGCTGCCGCCGCCCGAGGACGGCGGCCACGCCAGCGGCATGCCGCTCGCCGGCCGCGTCATCGGCCTCCTCGTCTTCGCGCTGGTGATCGGCACCTTCTCGTTCGCCGCGCTCGGCACGCCGGGCGGCGGCGGCTGGTTCCTCTACCTCTTCCTCGTCCCCTTCTACCTGATCTTCCCCATCTTCCTGATCCACCCCTTCGCCGGGCCGCTCGCCGCCGGGACGTGGCTGATCGGGTATCCGCTGCTGCGCACCGTGTTCCAGAAGCGCAAGTGGGGCGACCGCTTCCTCACCTCGGGCTCGTCGCGTCGCTTGCACCGGGGCGGCTG
>DATABP010000469.1:0-4712 GCA_036259515.1 Thermoanaerobaculia bacterium
CCGCCCACGCCGCGAGCGCCGCGACGGCGATCGCCAGCGCCACGCCGAGAGCGAGCGGCGCCCGCCGCGGCGCCGTCCGCCGCTCGATCGTCTGCGCCAGCTCGGCCAGCGAGCCCCAGCGGCGCTCCGGGCGAACCTCCAGCCCGCGGAGGAGGACCGCCCGCAGCCACGCCGGCACCCGCGCGCCGGAGGGCGCGGGCGCCACCTCGCCGGCGAGCACCCGCGCCCGCGTCTCGGCGGGGGAGCCGCCGGCGAACGGGTGCTCGCCGTAGAGCGCCTGCCACAGCGCGACGCAGAAGGCGAACTGGTCGGTCGCCGGCCCCACCTCGCCGCCGGCGTGCTGCTCGGGAGCCATGAAGGACGGCGTGCCGAGGGCGCGGCCGGTAACGGTCAGCCGCGAGGCGAGCCAGCGGCCGGCGGGGAAGGGCACCGGCGCCGCCGGCTCGCCGGCCCCGTCGCTCGCCGGGGGGACGGCGGTGGCGCGCCGCGGCGGAGCGACCAGCGGCAGGACCGTCGCCCTCTCGGGCGCCGCGCGCGCAAGCCCGAAGTCGGCCACCCGCGTCCGTCCGTCGTCGCCGCGCAGCACGTTCGACGGCTTGAAGTCGCGGTGGACGATGCCGGCGGCGTGGGCGGCGGCGAGCCCGTGGGCCGCCGGCAGGAAGGCGGCGACCACCTCGCGCCAGCCCCGCGGCCCCGCGCGCAGCCAGTCGTCGAGGGTGCCGCCGGCGACGTACTCCATGGCCAGGAACACCGCCTCGCCGTGGCGGCCGACGTCGTGCACCGTCACCACGTGCGGGTGCGACACGCGGGCGAGCGCCTGCGCCTCGCGGAGCAGCCGGTCGCGGGAGGCGCCGCTCGCCTCGTCGGGGTGGACCAGCTTGAGCGCGACGGTGCGGCCGAGCTCGGGGTCGTGGGCGGCGTAGACGGCGCCCATCCCGCCCTCGCCGATCTTGTCGATCACCCGGTAGCGGCCGACCGCGGTGCCGGGGGCGAGGTCGCCCGGCGCCGGACGCGCGCGGGCCGCCTGGAGGGCCGCCTGGAGCGCGGCGAAGGGCGGCGTCTCGAGGAACCCGTCGGCGGCGCGGTCGGCGGCGAGCAGGCGCTCGACCTCGGCGCGGAGGTCGCCGTCGCCGGCGCAGCGGGCGTCGAGGAGCCGGCGCCGCTCCTCGCCGTCGGCCAGCTCCAGTGCCGCGGCGAAGAGCTCGTCGACGCGGCGCCAGCGGTCGGCGATCATCCCGCCGGCGCCAGCGCCTCGAAGAGCCAGGCGCGGGCGATCCGCCACTGCCGGATCACCGTCGCCCGCGAGCAGCCGAGGACGCTCGCCGTCTCCTCGATCGAGAGCCCGCCGAAGAAGCGCAGCTCGACGACCGCCGCCTTCTCGGGGTCGAGCGCGGCGAGCTCGGTCAGCGCGTCGTCGAGCGCCACCAGGTCGGCCTCGCGCTCGGCGCCGAGGTCCGGCGCCTCGGCGATCTCGAGGCGCGCCGCGTCGCCGCCCCGCTTCGCCGCCGCCCGGCCGCGCGCGTGATCGACCAGGATGCGGCGCATGGAGCGGGCGGCGACGGCGTAGAACTGCGCCCGCTCCTGCCACTCGACGCGGCGCTGGGCGACCAGCCGGAAGTACGCCTCGTGGACCAGCGCCGTCGGCTCGAGCGTGTGCCCCGGCCGCTCGCCGGCGAGGAAGCGGCGCGCCGTGCGCCGCAGCTCGTCGTAGACCAGCGGGAACAGGCGCTCGAGCGCGGCGTCCTCGCCGGCGCTCCAGGCGCGCAGCAGTCGGGTGACCTCTCGGGGCTCGGCGTGCACGTGGGGATCCCTCCGCCTGTTGGTACGTCGAGGGACCCCCGACGGTTTGCGCGCCGCCCGGCCGCGCCGTGCCGCTAGTCTCCGGCGCCGACCCCGGTCTCCACCGCCGGCGCCTTGGGGGCGAGGAGGTGGGTGCGCACGAACTCGATGAACACCGCCCGCAGGTAGTCGGAGTTCGACTTCTTGGCGAAGCCGTGGCCCTCGTCGGCGGCGACGAGGTACCACACCGGCGTGCCGTTCTCGGCCAGCGCGGCGACCACCTGGTCGGACTCCGACAGCGGCACCCGCGGGTCGTTGGCGCCCTGGGCGACGAGCATCGGCTTGTCGATGTCGTCGATGCGGGTGAGCGGCGAGATGCGCTCGAGGAGCTTCCGCATCTCGGGGTCGCTCTCGTCGCCGTACTCGGCGCGGCGGAGGTCGCGGCGGTAGTCGCTGGTGTTCTCGAGGAAGGTGACGAAGCTGCTGATCCCCACGTAGTCGAAGCCGCAGCACAGGCGCTCGTCGTAGAAGACCATCGAGGCGAGGCTCATGTAGCCGCCGTAGGAGCCGCCGCCGACCATCACCCGCGAGGCGTCGAGGTCCGGCTGGGTGGCGATCCAGTCGAGGAGCGCGCCGATGTCCTTGACCGAGTCCTCCCGCAGCTCGGCGTTGTCGAGCTTGAGGTAGCTCTTGCCGTAGCCCGAGGAGCCGCGGACGTTGGGGTGGACGAGCGCGACGCCGAGCTCGTCGGGCAGGAAGTTGTCGGAGCCGAGGAAGCCCGGCCGCTCCTGCCCCTCCGGGCCGCCGTGGATGTCGACGTAGACCGGCCACGGCGGCTGGTGCTTCGCCGGGTCGGGCTTGTAGACGAAGGCGGGGATGGTGCGGCGGACGCCGGGGGAGACCTCGTCGAAGGTGGGGTAGCGCACCAGCTCGGGCTCGGCGAAGCGCTCCGGGGCGATGCCGCCCATCTCGCTCTCCGTCCAGCGGGTCAGCTTCTTGGCGTCGACGTCCCAGGAGTAGGCGTCGGCCGAGGAGCGCGCCCAGGTGAAGGTGAAGCCGATCTCGTGGCTCCCCGGACGGAAGTCGACGCCGGAGGTGACGCCGAGCGGCAGCTCTGGGGCGGCCAGCGGCCGGTTGTCGGCCGTCGAGCGCACGTGGATGCGCGAGAAGCCGTCCTCGTTGGCGACGAAGGCGAGGATCGTGCCGTCGTCCGAGAGGTCGACGCCGCCGACGTCCCAGTCGACGTCGGCCGAGAGCGTCGTCCATTCGCCGCTCTCGCGGTCGAGGCGCACCAGGCGCGAGAACTCGCTGCCTAGGTCGCTGGTGGTGTAGACGAAGCGGCCGTCCGGCGAGAAGCTGCCGCCGCCGTAGGAGACCGTCTGGCCGGCGGGAGGCTCGGGGGAGAGCCGGGTCAGCTCGCCGCTCGCCACGTCCGCCACCCACAGCGAGCTGTCGTTGATGGAGATGTAGTTGACGAGCAGGATCTCCTCGTCGTCCGGGCTCCAGTCGGAGGGGAACCAGGAGCCGGACAGCTCGACGACGCGGCGCTCGGCGCCGGCCTTGTCGGGGTCGGCGACGTAGAGGTCGAAGTCGCGGCCGTTCCGGGCGTTCGACACCCAGGCGACCTTCTCGCCGTCGTTCGAGAACTGCACCCCCTGGTGGCGGTGGACGCCGTCCGAGAGCCGCCGCACCTCGCCGCTCTCGCGGTCCATCACGAACACCTGGTAGTTCTCGGCGCCGCCCTCGTCCATCGCGTAGCCGATCTGGTCGGGCGCGCCGGGGCGGTAGCTGCCGCCGAGCACCCGCTCGTCGTAGAAGGTGATCTGCCGCCGCGCGCCGCCGGGCATCGCCACCTCGTGGATCTGGGTGACCTCGGCGAAGCGGGTGGTGATCAGCATCCGCCGCTCGGCGGGATGCCAGTCGTTGAAGCCGGCCGAGCGCAGGTTCTCGTAGGGGGCGAGGTCGGCGACCTCGCTCTCGAGGATCGGCGGCACGTTGACCGTCTTGATCGCGTCGGGCACCGGGATCGTCTCCGGCGCGGCGGCGGGCGCGGCCGCGGTCTGGGCGGCGGCCGGCGGCGCGGCGAGCGCCACGGCGAGGGCGAACGGCAGGGCGAGGACGGGCTTGGAGCGGAACGGGTGGCGCATGGGATCCTCCGCGGGCGCCGGCCGCCCGGCGGGGGCGGCGGCGCGGTCGGGCTCGAAGTGTCGCGGTTCGTGGGCCGCGGCCGGCTGGGCCGGCGCGGGTGTCGGTGCGACGGATGGGGCGATCCTAACGCGGCGGCGGCGATCGAGGGCCGGCGCGGCGGCTTGCGAGGTGGCGGCGGGGCGAATCCGTTCTCCAGGGCGGTGCGGCGGGCGCCGGAGCGGTCCGGCCGCCGGCGCCCCGGCTATGATCTTCGCGCCCATGCTCCGCGAGCTCCACGTGCGCAACCTGGCGGTCCTCGCCGAGGCCTCGGTGGAGCTCGGGCCGGGCCTCAACGTGCTGACCGGCGAGACCGGGGCCGGCAAGTCGATCGTCGTCGACTCGCTGACGCTCCTCTCCGGCGCGCGCGCCGCCTCCGAGCTGATCCGCACCGGTGCGGATACGCTGACGGTGACCGGGGTGTTTCAACCGGAGGGCGACGGCTGGCGCGAGCTGCTGCGCGAGGCGGGGATCGAGCCGGAGGGCGGGGACGGCGAGGCCGGCGCCGGCGAGCTCCTGGTCCGCCGCGAGATCTCGCGCACCGGCCGGAACCGCGTGCTGGTCAACGACCAGCCGGCGACGCTGCGTCTCCTCGCCGATCTCGCGCCCTGGCTGCTGCGCATCCACGGCCAGCGCGAGGAGCTGGGCCTGGTCGACCCCGAGCTCCAGCGGGTGTGGCTCGACGAGTCGGGCGGCCCCGAGGCGGAGCGGCTGACCGCCCGCGCCGCCGCCGCCTGGGACCTGTGGGC
>DATABP010000470.1:0-2396 GCA_036259515.1 Thermoanaerobaculia bacterium
TCGCCGGCGTCGAGCTGGCGGTGGCTGCGCCGCGGCGCGAGCTCGGCGAGGACGACCGCGTGAAGCTGGAGCGCGAGCTGGCGAAGATCGACGGCGAGATCGCCGGGGCGGAGGCGCGGCTCGCGAACGAGCAGTTCGTGGCGAAGGCGCCGGCGGCGGTGGTCGACGGGAACCGGGCGCGGCTGGCGGAGCTGCGGGAGAGGCGGGAGCGGATCGTGGCGAGCCTCGGGGAACAGGAACAGGAACAGCGCCGTGGGTGAGGCGGGCGCGGCGGAGAGGCGTCACGGGACACGCGGCGGCGAAGTGCCGGATGGACGTCCAACGGCCTTTCTCTCCAGCCGGGGGGTTGCGGTTCTAGTCCGATGACCTCCGCGTCCTCCTTTCCGGACTGGCTGGCCGCCGTCGACTCCCGCGCCGGAGTCGTCACCGGCGCCGGCCGGGCCTGGGCTCGCAACCGGGTCGTTCTCTCCGGCATCGGCTCCACCAACGCTCTCGGCCGCCGCGTGGTCGACGAGTACCTGCGCGAGGAGATGACGCTGCCCGAGGCGGTGTTCGTGGCCTGGGAGCAGACGGCGGGGCGGGGGCGGCAGGGGAGGGCGTGGGTCAGCGCGCCGGGGGCCGGGGCGTGGGTGACGATGGTGCGGCGGGTCGCGGACGCCGAGACGCTGGCGCGGCTGCCGCTGGCCGTGCCGCTCGGCCTCTGCGAAGCGCTCGACGGCCGGCTGCCCGCCGGCCACCGCTGCCGGATCAAGTGGCCGAACGACCTCGTGGTCGGAGGCCGGAAGATCGGCGGCGTGCTGATCGACGGCGTGGCGCCGCGCGGGGAGGAGGGGAGCGGGGCGGCGGTGATCGGCTTCGGGGTCAACCTCCTCCAGGACGAGGCGGAGCTGGGGGCGATCGCCGGCGCCGGGGCGGAGGGCGCGGTGGCGGCGACCTCGCTGGCGGCCGAGGCGGCGGGCGAGGTGGCGGCGGAGGAGGTGGTGTGGGAGCTGGTCGCGGGCGTGGCGGCGCGCCTCGAAGCGGCGGCCGACGACGCGGCGCTGGCCGCCGACTACGCCGGGCGTTCGGCCCACCGGCCGGGCGACCCGATGCGCTGCCGCGCCGCCGGCGAGACGCTCGAGGGCCGCTTCCGCGGCTTCGACGGGCGCGGCTTCCTGCGCCTGGAGCTGACCGCCGCCGGCGCCGGCCACCCACCCGGCGAGGAGGTGCTGATGCGCGCCGGCGAGGTGGTCGCGTGAAGGGGCGCGGGCGGACCGGGACCGGGCGCGTCGCCGGGTCGACGCGGGCGCGTGCCGCCGAGGCCGCCGATCGGCTGCTCGTCCTCGTCGACGTCGGCAACACCAACACCGTCTTCGGCGTCTACCGCGGCGACGACCTGGTCGAGAGCTTCCGCCTGTCGACCGAGCCCGAGCGCACCGCCGACGAGCACGGCGCGCTGCTCCTGCCGCTCTTCGCCCGCGCCGGGCTCGACCCCGCGGCGGCGGAGGCGGTGGTGGTCTCCTCGGTGGTGCCGCCGCTCAAGCCGACGCTCGAGCGGCTGGCGCGCCGCTACTTCCACCGCGAGGCGCTGTTCATCGAGCCGGGGGTGCGCACCGGGCTGCCGATCCGCTACGACAACCCCTCCGAGGTCGGCGCCGACCGCATCGTCAACTCGCTGGCGGCGCGCGAGCTCTACGGGGCGCCGGTGATCGTCGTCGACTTCGGCACCGCCACCACCTTCGACGTGGTCAACGCGGCGGGGGAGTACGCCGGCGGCATCATCGCGCCCGGCCTCCTGGTGTCGGCCGAGGCGCTCTTCGCGCGCGCCTCGCGGCTGCGGCGGGTCGACGTCAAGAAGCCGCCCCAGCTCGTCGGCAAGGACACCGCAGGGGCGATGCAGTCGGGCTTCTACTACGGCTACGTCGGCCTGGTCGACGGCATCCTCGAGCGGCTGCTCGCCGAGATCCCCGGCGTCAAGAACGTCGTCGCCACCGGCGGACAGGCCGAGCTGATCGCCTCCGGCTCGCGCTACATCCGCCAGGTCGACGACCTGATCACCCTCGTCGGGCTCAAGCTGATCCATGAGCGGAACCGCGGCTGACGGCGGGGGCGGCGAGGCGCCCCGGCCGGCCGACGACCTCACCGACCACCAGTACTTCCGCGCGCTCGAGGACTTCCTCATCGAGCTGCGCGGCGCGCCGCTCCTGGTCAGCCCGGCGGACTACCGGGTGGCGCAGCGCTGGCACCGGCGGGGAATCCCGCTCGACCACGTCCGCCAGGTGATGCGCGAGGTGTGGGCGAAGCTGCGCGAGCGCGGCGCCGCCGAGCCGATGAACAGCCTGCGCTACGCGGCACGCGCGGTCGAGGCGGCGTGGAGGCAGGTGGAGGAGCTGCGGGCGCCGGGGGTGCGCGACGAG